>JBLHMH010000016.1:0-33034 GCA_047621785.1 Polaribacter sp.
CTAACGCGATTGCGATTGGCCCGCCAAAACGATCAAACAATGAGCGAGCCCATGCTTCGATGTCATCTACTTTGTGTGGAATGCAATTGAACTCGCGTCGGTTACTATTGGCTGCCTGTAAACAAATATCGTGTTTTGTATCGGCCCAATCAATGCCAATAAAGGCGGTAAAAGAAAGTTTGATTTCAGTCTTCATCTCATGTCTCCGCAGTGATAAATTATCAATAAGGATATGCGTGCTTGAATTCTGCGAAAGCAATATAGGTGAGCCGATGTGACGGCAAGCCCTGAGTATTCGTTATCGAACTCAAGCGCAACCGTGGACTCGAAGCTAAAACGGTAAACATCAAGTGTTTGGGCAACAATATTCGTAGTCCACGGGTGCATGTCCCGCTCTCACTGACAGGTTACCTGCCAGAGGTCAAAAGTATGGCAGAAAACAGAACGGAAGAACTATAAAGGGCAAACAAGAGACGATCGATTAATCCTTAACGGGTTTTTCCGTTCCGTTGCACCTTAGATCCCTACCCCTAGATAAACTAGCGCACTTCGTTTGCTTGCTGCCGATCAGTGATAATTAAAATTATCACTGATCGGCCAGCTTAATGCTCAAACGAAATTTTTAAATGTGTGCCTGTCGCCTCGGCCACACGCAACAACGTTTTAACTGTTGTGTTCTGGCCACCGGACTCAATACGAGCCACCAATGATTGTTTTGCGTCCATACGTTCGGCTAGCTCTTCTTGAGTGAGTCCGGCGCTAGCTCGCGCCTCGATCACAGCAGAAGCTAATTCAAACTCATCGGCCATACTGTCATACGCTGCTTTAAATTCAGGGTCTTTTAACCACTGTTTTTTAAGGTCAGTTACGTTACTCATCGTTCACCTCTCCTGCGCGTTTCAACGCCAATTTAATTTCACTACGGGGTGTTTTTTGCGTTTTCTTAACAAAAACGCGAACCACCACAACTCGTTTTGGTCTGGCCGTAACGTACAATGCCCTGGCAATACCATCTTTGCCCTTCAGACGAATTTCCCAAAGATCACTATCAATATGTTTCACATACGGCTGCTTAACTTTTTCAAGACCGTGGTCAGTGATCAGTTCACTTATCCAGATAAACCGTGCTCGCATATCGACGGGCAATGCCGTTAACTCCGCATTTACAGATTCGTTTAATGTTTCAATTGACCATGTCATCAATGGAATATAACATATAAGTTATATATAAAATACCGTGTTTTAGCGTAGCGTAGGACGCTCTACAAGGGGTCTGTACGTAGTACGTGCAATTTGTTGTCACTTCCCCCGATACACGCATTGACTCTTGAATGTCGTCTTTGGGCAAGCTAGAGCCCGTTGGGCTTGCTTTTTCATTTAGGCGGTAAGATACTCACTACGGACATATGTCACTCTCTACTGCTATAGGGCGAGGTGCCGGATCTTGAACCTGCTTATCAATGGGCTCGGCATTCAATGATAGATATCTATGTCTAATTGTTGGCTCCTGATATTCATAAAACAGCTTTCTTTGACGTTCAGTATTTGTCCATGATTTTAGCTACCAGAAAGTCAACTGCAACTTTGACCTTCGGTACCAAATAGCGTTGCTTTTGATATAAAAGGTAGATTGCCAAATCGTTGTTCTGCGTGATCTTGAGCTTCGGCTTAATCACTAATTCCTGTAGCTCACCTCGCCGAATATAGTCGGTCAGCGCCCACCGCGGCGCCACTAAAATGCCTTCACCGTTCAAGGCTCGATTGGCTAGCCATTGTCCATTATTGGAGATTGCTACTTTAGGTACAGATACGGTACGCCATTGTTCACCTTGCTCGTATAACCAACTTTGCGGCCCTACCGGTGTTCGATAGTAAAGGCCTTTATGTGCTCTTAATTCGTCTGGGTGTTTGGGAGTACCGTTTTTTGCCAAATAGCCCGGTGACGCCACCGGAATAAACTCATTGTCCATTAAGCGGATAGCCAATATCCGTTCGTTAGGCGCGTAGCCACCACGAATCGCAATGTCGACATCATCGCGCCCGAGAGAAGACAATTCATCGCTGAGGCTTATGTCTAGGATAACGTCTGGATAAAGTGTACTGAACTCCTCCAATAGCGGCAGTAATATACGCTCACCGAAACCTGCCATCGAACTGATCTTGAGCTGCCCCATGGGCTTAGCATGATAGCCGCGCACGGACTCGTTACTTTGATCCAATTGATGAAGTATGTCCTGCACTTGGGCAAAATATTCCCGGCCGATTTCGGTTAACTGCACGCTTCGCGTAGTGCGTTTTAAAAGGCTAGCACCAAGATTCTTTTCCAAATCTGCAACCCGGCGCGACAACGATGATGGCGGTACTGAAAATTGCTTTGCAGCCTTGGTGAAACTGCCGAACTCCGCCACCGCTGCGAAGTATTTGAGTGCTCTTAGTTGGTCCATTATCTAGATTCGCTGAATATTACATTGTTGTCTTTATGACAATAAATATTATCATATTGGTCTATATATCTATGCATTTAATAGAGTAATAATACTGGTAGCAAGAAACTAAATTTGCTACCTAATTAAACTGGAGACAGCCGTATGAGCTTAAAACACATAATTACTGCCATAATGTTACTAATTTTTGCGCCGATTACATTGGGCGCAAATAATAGCTTGGTTCAGCAAGAATACTTCCACTTTGGAAGCTGGGTAGCCTTGGGAATCATCATTACTGCTGTCTTGATGTCTTGGCTTTTGAATCATACCGCGCCGAAGGTGCGAGCACTTGGCACCTTGCTAGCAGCAATAGCGTGTTTCTCGCTTGTGATCTGGTTCGGAGGTATTCTTAGTACTGGAATCCTTGAAAACCCTAAACCCAATCAAACGCCGATGGATTCAGCAAAACCCATGCTGCTGTGGATTCAGATTGGCTTGGCTGTGGTCGCTGGTTTTGTGCTGCTCATAACCTCCTATCGTCAAAGCAGAAGCAACGAAGTACTCAATCTTCCTGCAAAAAATGAACCCGAACGTTATGGAATGGTTTCACGAATGGTTCATTGGGTTACCGCAATTCTTTTTTTATCACTCATTCCAATGGGAATTTTCACATCCATGATCCCCGAAGACGCATGGTTCCGAAACGAATACTATGTCACTCATAAAACGATAGGCGTTACCATTCTAGGTTTGCTCGTGTTCAGGCTGCTATGGAACAGGCAATCGAAGCGTCCTGTAATAGATGCTACTCTCAAACCTTCTGAGCGTAAGTGGGCTCACCGAGCTCACATTGCACTTTACATCTTGTTAATCGCTATGCCGGTTACTGGCTATGTTATGACTAGTTTCCACGGTTTTCCAACCTATTTCTTTGGATTGGAATTGCAGCCACTTTGGGGAAAGAGCCAGGCCTATATAATATGGGGAACGTTCCACAAATATATACTGCAGTACTTGGTGTATATCATATTGGGGGCTCATATTGCCGGAGCTCTGAAGCACCACTTTATAGATAAACATCGTAGTGCGTTTAAACGTATGGTCTCCTGAACTCTGCGATAGACGCAGCGTTTCCCTACTTCTGGAGTCAGTTCTCAAGTAGTACTCTAGGAGTAGGGATTAAGTGAACGTCGACTGACCGCTTAGGGCAAACTAGAGCCAGTCGCCTAAGTGTGTATCGAGGGGAAGTGACAACAAATTACACGTATTACGTACAGACCCCATCCGTAGCGCATCATTTGAAAATATAGATTTTAAATTTACATTTCGTACAAAAAGTATTATATTTAGTACTAAATAACCTATGAACCAACTTATTATGAATGTCGTAACAGTTTCAAAAATGCGGGACAACCTCAGCGGCACATTATCTGATGTATCGGATGATGAGCCTATAACGATCCAAAAAAACAAAAAAGATATTGCCGTTTTGATAACGTCCAGGCGCTATAAAGAATTAGAGCGCATAGAAGATTTGCTTTACAAAAAAGCGGCTGATATTGCTTTTGCTGAAGGTTTTGCTTCGGAAGAGGAAGCGGAAAAATTAATGGCTAAAATTAGATCGGATGCTTAATTATAGACTGTCTAAGCAAGCCCTAAAATCGCTCTCCAAAATAGAAAAATCTGACAAAAACCTCGCACGAAGAATTGATCAAAAAATTGTTCAGTTAAGAGAGCAGGAAATAACGGGCGAAGCTTTGCAAGGCGCGAGTGATTATTCAAAAGTGAGAGTAGGGAAGTACAGAATTATTTCTACGGTTCGAGATAATATGCTTTGGGTTTACATCATTGAAAAACGTGAAAGCGTTTACCAAACATTTCAGCATTTTCTTAGGAACGTATAATTTAATACCGCGATATTTAGAGCGCACCGGTCTCAGCGAGCGAGATCAACCTAAAGGGTCAGACTCGATTAAAACTTCAATGCCTATAAAAGGTTTTGACAACTTAACTTCGTAGAGCGAATTAAATTCGTTATTGCTTATTTATGAAACTACCAAATCCCATTCACTGAACGAATTATCCCTAAATTTTCGATAGTTCTTGGCCGTCGTCAAATGCCTTCCTAAGTTGAATAAATTAGAGACAGCTGCGTGAACATTCAAGAAGCGTTGCCCCTGTTTCATTGATCTAAACATTTTCATGCTCCGCTCTTTACTTCGAGTTGGCCGGTGCGATTGTTCACAGCGGTTATTTGAATACTGCGATGTATCGTGTTGCCAAGCTCCTCCCATTTCTCTCTGAGCGGCACCATAACTTCTGAGTTTATTGGTAACAATCGTGTGCGGAGAACCGCCAGCTGACTTTAATATCCTTTTGAAGAAACGCATAGCCGCTGCAGTGTTTCGCCAAGTTTGAAGTAATACATCTACAACCTCACCATCTTGATCAACAGCCCGCCAGAGATAATGTTGTTTACCTCCGATTCTAATGAATACTTCATCTACGAAGAATGTGTCACCGAAACCACGATGCTTTTTCCTCAGCCGTTTCGCATACTTTGGGCCAAACTTGAGACACCAGCATCGCACCGATTCGTAACTCACACTAATGCCACGTTGTGCCAGTAAATCCTCTATGTCTCGATGACTTAGGTTGAATCGATAGTAAAGCCAAACCGCATAGCTAATTATTTCAGGAGGAAATCGATGTCTTTTGTATGTGCTCATATCTAGATTATGAGGCCTAAACGACACATCTAAAAGTTAACCTGTCATAACCTATTTTTGGTGTGTTAAAGTTTGTCTGACAACACCCCCATTAACACCCTAATAACAAAACATCTTTTAGTTATACTATTGTAAAACTAGAAGCCTAGTTATATATTAGTATAACTGATGTACAACATAGGCGAAATTATCATGACATCCATTTCTGTTCGACAATCGGGGGGCGCTAACATTGTGAGCATCCCAAAGACGATTGTGCAAATGCTGGGTCTCAGTGTTGGGTCTAAATTGGATCTGACGGTTGAAGATAACAAAATTGTTCTGACTCCAGTTGTGGAAGAAGAATTGAGTTTAGAGTCCTTGTTAAAAGGCAGCCCTAAAGAATGCTTTACGATCACAGACGAAGATCGAGAGTGGCTTAATGCTAAACCTGTGGGCAGGGAAGTGTAGTGTACATTCCTGATAAAGGGGATATTGTGTCGCTCGACTTTGATCCGAGTGCTGGCAAGGAAATAATGAAGCGTCGGCCTGCCTATGTGATTTCTCAAAAACTGTTTAATGAACATACCGGGTTTGCTGTGCTTGCTCCGATAACAAGCACCGTCCGGAATATGCAGCTGGAGGTGGTATTGCCTGATGAGGTGTCAACCAAGGGAGCTATTTTGATGCACCAGATGAAATCATTGGATTTTGAGAGTCGCGAAATTGAGTTTATTGAGAAAGCGCCCGTGAAAGTAATTGCAAAGGTTGCAAGTATCGTGAGGGCGATTATTTCGTAACTATGAATGCAAGCCTATTTAACGGTACTGACAAGTTAACTTCCTGAAGTGTCATTAGAGCACACTGGTTTTACTATGCAACTTGGCAAGCCTCCAGTTTACTAGACAACTAACAGCTTCTCATAATACTGCTTTTCATATTGTTATGTCTGACACTCCCCCTTTAAAAGATACTTAAGGGTTTTGACAACTTAACTTCGCGGAGCGAATGAAATTCGTTATTGCTTATTTATGAAACTACCAAATCCCATTCACTGAACGAATTATCCCTAAATTTTCGATAGTTCTTGGCCGTCGTCAAATGCCTTCCTAAGTTGAATAAATTAGAGACAGCTGCGTGAACATTCAAGAAGCGTTGCCCCTGTTTCATTGATCTAAACATTTTCATGCTCCGCTCTTTACTTCGAGTTGGCCGGTGCGATTGTTCACAGCGGTTATTTGAATACTGCGATGTATCGTGTTGCCAAGCTCCTCCCATTTCTCTCTGAGCGGCACCATAACTTCTGAGTTTATTGGTAACAATCGTGTGCGGAGAACCGCCAGCTGACTTTAATATCCTTTTGAAGAAACGCATAGCCGCTGCAGTGTTTCGCCAAGTTTGAAGTAATACATCTACAACCTCACCATCTTGATCAACAGCCCGCCAGAGATAATGTTGTTTACCTCCGATTCTAATGAATACTTCATCTACGAAGAATGTGTCACCGAAACCACGATGCTTTTTCCTCAGCCGTTTCGCATACTTTGGGCCAAACTTGAGACACCAGCATCGCACCGATTCGTAACTCACACTAATGCCACGTTGTGCCAGTAAATCCTCTATGTCTCGATGACTTAGGTTGAATCGATAGTAAAGCCAAACCGCATAGCTAATTATTTCAGGAGGAAATCGATGTCTTTTGTATGTGCTCATATCTAGATTATGAGGCCTAAACGACACATCTAAAAGTTAACCTGTCATAACCCCACTCAGCAGTTAACTTGGCAATACCCTCCCTCCGGTCACTTACACTTGTTAGCCTATGTTGCTGTATTTTGCCGGAGATCCAAACGACGCTTAGCCAATTAACTCAGAGCTGGATCAGGGCACTACATAATCGGTCCTCGATTGATTCATCGTATTGTTGTGTCAAAAGCAGAAGTTAAGGTAGTTATGTTCAATCTAAACAAGACTAAACCTATTTCGATATTGTGCTGGAGAAATTCCAGTATTAACTTTAAATATTCGTCTAAAAAAACTAACGTTTTCATAGCCACTTTTAAAACGAATAAAGTATTGAGTCATCGCTCGATCGACTCCCTCAATTGTAAACAGTTCCTCTAAAGTACATCCCAGATGCTTACAAAGCGCGCGTTGGGGTTTTGTGTGAAACGCCTCCAAAAGTACCAGTAGTGGTGCCGTAATATTATCGAGAGCCTAGCCGCGATCAAGCTGATTGCAACAATCAGCTTGAAGTTCCAGTTTAAGAGTGCAACGATACAACCTAATAATAATTGTATGGTAAATCATGAGCATAGTCATAGTAGCCGATTCAACTTGTGATTTGCCGCAAAAATATTGGGATAATCACAACATTGAGATATTTCCGTTTAGTTTGCTCATCGACGGGATTAAGCTTAAAGACACCAAGGATCCAGTAGAGCAAGAAAGTTTTTTTGATGATGATCGTAATAGCAAGTTTCACACTGCTGATATTACCTCATTGTCTACCCAACAAGTGGTGAACTATTTTCATGAGAACATTGTTACTAAATACGACTTTGCTCTGATTGTGACGGCTTCCAAGGACCGTAGCGAAAATTACAATAATGTTTTAGGGGCGTCCCATGAGGTAATTCGAAGTTATCGGCCTTTTAGAGAAGCAGCAGGTTTGAAGTCAAACTTTGCTCTGCGCGTTGTAAATAGCGGTACGCTTTTTTCTGGTTTGGGCATACTTGTAGCGCATATGCGCGATTTGATCGAAGCGGGTGCCAATAAAAAGGATCTGCGCGATGCAGCGGAAGAATTCAAGGCCAATATATACACATACTGTGTGCCCAAGGATCTATATTATTTAAGCACCAGAGCGAAATCCACGGGTGATAAAAGCGTGAGTGTTTTTGCCGCTATTATTGCTAAACTATTAGGCATCACACCGGTTATTCTTGGGCACATGGATGACACTGTTCCGGTGGCTAGAATTAAAGGTTATGAGAATGCGGTGAATAGCGTTTTTGACCTAGCCTGCTCGCAAATGAGAGCCGGTTTGAAATCGCCCAGGGTGGTTGTCAGTTACGCTGGTAACCTCAATCATTTGGATGGATTTTCCGGCTATAGGAAATTACAAAGGTGGGCTAACAAAATGAACGTGGAAGTCGACACCTCTGTTATGAGTATTGTTGGAGGCTTGATCTTGGGCCCAGGAACACTCACCGTGGGGTTTGCCTGCGGGCCGCACGATTTTAAATAGCTGAGACCCTCATACTAGGGGTCAGGCATTAAGAAAAACCGTGAAGAGCGCAAAAAAGGGTGTTGTCAGACTAAAACCAGTTAGCCGTAAAATTCCATAAATCGGAACTTATTCTCTGCAGCACACAGGCCTCTCCATTCGGAGAGTGAAACACATCTTTTATGTTTGAATATCTCTCGCTTGTGCAAATGTCGTTGCTGGTTAAAATGGTTATAAACTTGTGAATTAATGCTGGTAAAAATCTGTAGTGTCACCTTACTCTTAAACTTTTGCATCGACCTTTCTTTTCGCCTGAATGGGAGGTGTGAGTTTTCGCAACTGTTGTTTAAATAGCATTCAGTATCTTGTAATTTTAACCCGCCGATTCCTTTTAGTGCCGCCCCATATCAACGCAGTTTATCAGTTACGATTTTGTTAGGCGCGCCATGCTTCCTCATCTTTTTCCTTAGAAACTTCAACGCCGCAGCCTTGTTTCGCCGTTTACTAACATAGCATTCAAGAACTTCGCCTTCATGATCTATGGCTCTCCATAAGTAATGCAACGCGCCATTAATTTTGACGAAAACTTCGTCCATGTGCCAACCCCAATTCGATTGAATACCCTTTCGTTTTCGGCGAATTTCTCCCGCAAACTCTAGACCAACCCTCTCTACCGAAAAGCGAACTGTTTCATGACTGATATCAATGCCGCGTTCATGCAGAATATCTTTGCCTATATGGATATAGGTAAGGGGCGTGAGCTGGGAGCGGAAGCTTCGACTTGGCGAAAACTCAGCGGGTAACGTAATACATTACGGCCACCCGGATGATTTCATGTGATGTCTTGAAGAATTTAAATAAGTCTTTCTTAGGCATAACCAAATATTAGCGCTTCAAAGTTTAATCTCGAAGTTAGTCTGACAACACCACAAATAGCCTTTGGGAAGAAAGGTCTGTTACAAAGGTCGTATACATTCAAAACCTGCTGTATCGTAAGTCCATGAAAACAATGGCTTACAGAAATATGGTGGTTATTCCACCCATAGCCACCATATTTTGGTTTTTTAGAATAATAGCTTACGCTTGGACGTCTGTTTTATTTTGGCGCTATTTTCCTTGAATCAGCCCGCGCTGAGTAATTTGAATGTCGGCTGTTTGCTGGCTTTTTTATCGAAGGTAATCGTGCAATCACAGCCTGCAGATTGGTTGACTCGAGCGAGTAAGTGATCGGGGAAATCGGCATTCGAGTTTTTATAGTCGGACAATGCCCTCCAAATGACTTCGGGTTGCTGGACTCCCAGTTGGCCTACTTGCAGTAGTTCCTCGATGACGTTTGCAATTTGTTTTCGGTTTTGTTGGTAGTTACTTTCCAGTACCCAGGCGAGTTCGCATAGTACGATCTGCCCGATAAAACAGGGTTGGTCGTCAGTACAGTTGGTTTCGATAAATTTGGTTGCCAGCTTTGCTTGTGCTGGATCATCCTGCACCAAGTAGCGAACTAATACATTGGTGTCGAGCGCGATCAAGAGCCGGCTGCTTTGCGTTTGATCGCGTTATTCATGTCTTCAACACTGACCTTTTTATTTGGCTTGGATACCAAACCCTTCAGTGCGCTTAATGGCTTTTTGATGGGCACTAGGTTAATCGATCCATCTTCGTCTTCAATAAAGCTAATTTTGTCACCAGCATGCAGGTCGAGCTGATTCCGTATATTTTTCGGAATAGTGATTTGGCCCTTGCTGGTTATGGTTGCAGTAATCATTGTCTACCTCGTCTATCCTACGTTTAGACCTAATCTTACATTAAAGTAAGGATCAATTGTAAGGAATTAAGGCGTGTCGTTTAGGCCTCATAATCTGGGTATGAATACATACAAAAGGGTCTTGTCAGATTAATTTAGAGGCCGAATTGTAAAACGCTATAATCTGAAAATGCCTAAGAACCATTTGTTCAAATACTTCAAGACATCATATGGAATGATCCGGTTGGCGGTGATGTATTACGTACGTTATCCACTGAGCTTTCGCCAAGTCGAAGCTTCCGCTCCCAGCTCACGCCCCTTACCTATATCCATATAGGCAAAGATATTCTGCATGAACGCGGCATTGATATCAGTCATGAAACAGTTCGCTTTTGGGTTGAGAGAGTTGGCCTAGAGTTTGCGGGAGAAATTCGCCGAAAACGAAAGGGTATTCAATCGAATTGGCGTTGGCACATGGACGAAGTTTTCGTCAAAATTAATGGCGCGTTGCATTACTTATGGAGAGCCATAGATCATGAAGGCGAAGTTCTTGAATGCTATGTTAGTAAACGGCGAAACAAGGCTGCGGCGTTGAAGTTTCTAAGGAAAACGATGAGGAAGCATGGCGCGCCTAACAAAATCGTAACTGATAAACTGCGTTGATATGGGGCGGCACTAAAAGAAATCGGCGGGTTGAACTTACAAGATACTGAATGCTATTTAAACAACGGTTGCGAAAACTCACACCTCCCATTCAGGCGAAAGGAAAGGTCGATGCAAAAGTTTAAGAGCGGGGTGACGTTACAGATTTTCACCAGTATCCATTCACAAATTTACAACCACTTTGACCACCAGCGACATTTACAAAAGCGGGCTATTTTCAAACAACAAAGAAGCAAGCAATTCATTTTCCGAGTGGAGAGGGCTTTGTGCTGGGTAAGGGGAAGAGCCAGGTTTTGGAATTTTTGGCGTGTTAAACTTAGTCTGACAACACCACTTGAAGAAATATGAGGTAAGTAGATATAATGGCAAATAAGTGCAATTTAGAGCGTTTTGTTTTAGCCCAAGAAAACTCGTATGACGAGGTTAAGTCCGAGCTTCGTAGTGGTCAAAAGCAATCTCATTGGATGTGGTTTGTGTTTCCTCAAATCCGGGGGCTAGGGTACAGCGACATAGCCCAAAAATACGGTATATCGTGCACAGAAGAGGCCAATGCTTACGTGACGCATCCTATTTTGGGCAGTAGACTGATTGAGTGCTGCAATCTGATCTTAGACATACAGGGACGTAATGCTCATTATATATTCGGAGAAACTGACGCAATGAAATTACGATCCTCTATGACATTATTCTCAAGGTCGTCAGACAACCCTGTTTTTTGTAAAGTCCTGTCAAAATACTATGATGACAAAGAAGACATTGCCACATTAGAACTTCTAGATGAGGCGAAGTTGTGACTCACTGTCATGACTAATATCAATTTGCACTTAGATTGTGGATCGGCGGCTAGGGATGGTGATGATTTTGACAAGTTAACTTTTAGGCGTGTCGTTTAGGCCTCATAATTAGGTATGAATACATACAAAAGACACCGTTTCCTGACTGAAATTATCGGTTACGCAGTTTGGCTGTATTTTCGATTCAACTTAAGTCATCGAGACATTGAAGATTTATTGGCGCAGCGTGGGATTAATGTAAGTTACGAATCAGTGCGATGCTGGTGTCTGAAGTTTGGTCCAAAGTATACAAAGCGGCTGAGGAGAAAGCATCGTGGTTTCGGTGACACGTTCTTCGTCGATGAAGTATTTATTAAGATCGGGGGGGCAAACAACATTATCTCTGGCGGGCTGTAGATCAAGATGACAAAGTCGTCGATGTATTACTTGAAATCAGCCGAAACACCGCGCCGGCTATGCGTTTTTTAAGAGAGTCTTGAAGTCAGCAGGGGGTTCGCCTCGCACGATTGTTACGGATAAGCTCAGAAGTTATAGTGCCGCTCAGAGGAAAATTGGAGGGACTTCGGAGCACAATACATTACAGTATTCGAATAATCGCTGTGAACAATCACATCGGCCAACTCGATGTAAAGAGCGGGGCATGAAAATGTTTAGATCTATGAAACAGGGTCAACATTTTTTGAATATTCACACAGCTATCTATAATCTATTCAACCTAGGCCGACATTTAACCACGGTCAAGAACTATCGAAAGTTTAGATAGAATTCGTTCAATGAATGGGATTTGGTAGTTTTATACACAAGCAATAACGAATTTTAATCGACCTACGAAGTTAAGTTGTCAAAACCAAGGTCGATGCAGAAGTTTAAGATCGGGTGACGTTACAGATTTTCACCAGTATCCAGCCACAAATTTACAAGGACTTTAACCACCAGCGATATTTGCAAAAGTCAGATTTTTTTAAACAACAAAGAAGCAATTCACCTACCGAGTGGGGAGGGTTTTGCGCTGTGTAGGGTGAAGCCCTGGGTTTTTTTGCGAGTCAAGCTTTGTCTGACAACCCTGTTGGGCGGTAGTGGGAGCGTTTCCAGATGGCCGACTTATTTGGGATATTGATAGGGGCTATATTTTGGCCAATAGAGATTCAAACAAGGTTCTGCGATTCGGCAAGGTTAATCACCCCACCATTGAGGGGATGACGGACAATCTGGGTATTGACGCTTATGCAGGCAGGTTAACCTGAGGATCGGTAAGTTTTTTAGTTTCTACTGGCTATTATTGTGCGGCTCTTGAGCGCCAATTGGTCTGCTTTATCTTCATCAATGAACAAGCGTACTAGTTTGGTGCAATTATTGATGGCCAATATGATGCTTTCCCTGTTGTTGCCCGCGGACTTAATTTTGTTAACGATGATTTTGCCTTGATCGCCCAACATATAATCGGCCATTGCTACCAGCTCTTGCTTGATGATTTTAGCGTCAGTATCACTCCAGTGAGTGGAGCCATGAACTTCACCGTCAATATTGATTCGCGCGCTGGTATCTTCGAGATAGCCGTCTTTAATAAGTTTCGTAAGTCCTCTTTGAAGCTGTGCTAAGCCTTTATAACTGCGCATTTTTAAAAAGTTTTGATGTAACTCAAGCACGCTTTTTTTGCCATCGCTTAGAATCAGCAGAAGGCGTAATGCCGGTACGATATTGTGCGCGCGGCTTTTAACTTCCGCTTCACCTAGTATACTTTTACGTGGGACTAAATTTACATCCATACTGTTTTTGTCGAAGCTTAAAGAAAGCCAAAATCCCCTCGTTAATTCATCAACTCTTGAACGATTTTGTAAAACATTTTAATAGTGATTACAACGTAGATTGCCCCGAAGAAAAATATTAAAGCAACCAGTAGTCGTAATGTTTCAACCTCTAGGCTGCCAAGAAATGGACCAAACAGAAACCCTGCGGTGAACGTACAGACTGCCATGATCAAGGTATTCCAACGTTTGCCAATAATGCCGCCAGGAATGTCTTTTTTGAGTCTAATCACCAATACAAGACCGTATATGATGACGGCGATCGACATTAAGCTGATGATAACGGGTAGGTTTAAATATTGCTCCAATGTTGCGATTCCTGTTTGTTATTATTCTAATCTAGTTGAATGTATCGGATGGCAGGCTATGATGCTACGCAAATGTTGTATTTATCAGGAATGACTCTCGATTTTCGATTTTAATGAGCAAAATGCCCGATAAAATAGTGATTGATTCGAAGTTTAACCAATGATGGGCTTGATGGTTTTCAAAGGACAATTTAGAGGCTTAGGATTGTTTGAGCATTAAAAAAGCCGTTCATTATTAATGGGCGGTTTTTTTATGTGCATTGTCCGGTCCTGAAATAAGCCCGCGCTTTTATAATTGACTTAAAGGAATAGGGCGGAGGCCAATCATTTTCTTTTTGTACTCTTGTGAAATCGCGTCGGTATCTTTCTCATTGGCGATCACTCTCGGTGTAATGAGTACCACTAATTCGGTTCGTTTCGACAGATTGCTCGTGCTACTAAACAGTTTCCCTAAGCCTGGAATGTCCTTCAATAATGGAATGCCGGTTTCACGATTGGTTGTTTGGTCACGAATCAAGCCGCCGAGTACCACCGTTTGGCCATCACGAATCGATACTGTGCTGTTTAACTGTCGTTGTTGAATTGTCGGAGCGTCAATTTGAGAGGAAGTATTATTCACCACGCCGCTCACTTCCTGACTGATGTCCATGGTGACCATGCCGCCGGAATTTACGCGCGGTGATACGGTTAACAATATGCCTGTATTGCGATATTTAATTTCATTAACGGTAGGTGCTTCTGGCGAGATATTACTGACCGCCTGACGTGTGGGGATGGGGACTTCGTCACCGACTAAAATGCTCGCAGTGCGATTATTCAATACCATCAACGACGGTGAGGACAGCACTTTTAGCCGTGAATCATCGGCTAAGCCATTAAGTGCGGCGGTTACTTCTCCAGCACGTTCGACCACATAACTAAAGCCCGGTTGAGACGCTCCTATGCCGCCAATAGTTCGGGAGTTGAACCCGCCTGAGGTTGATGAGCTGGCACGCGAGCCGTTTAAGAACCACTCCAGGCCGTATTTTAAATCATCGCTTAAGGTCAGCTCCATGATACGTGCTTCCACCAATACTTGCAGCGGCGTGCTGTCGAGCTGCTTCATTGCGTCGCGCACGGCTTTGAAGTAATGCGGACTGCCAGTGATGATTAGACTGTTGGTACTGTCATCGGCAACAACTCGAAAATTACGCTCAAGTGTGTTGCCAGAGCGTTTTGATCTAGGCTCATTGATGGTGCTATCGTCTAAGTTGTTATTTGAGCCATTGTGTTGGCTTTGAGCGCCATTACCAAACATAGATTCCAACAGTTTTGCTAAATCAGCAGCACGACCGTTTTGTACACGATAAATGAAGAAGGTTTGATTAGATGCGTCGCCCGCTTTATCTAAGCGTTCAACCCAGTCGCCCATCATCTGTACGTATTCATTTTGATTGGCTATGACCATAATCGAATTTGAGCGGTCGATTGCCATGATGCGTAAGGCTTGGGCGTCTTGCTGCTTTATTTTGTTGCCAAACAATTCGAGTAACTCAAGTCGTAAAGTCTCGGCGCTGGTGTTTTGTACTGGGAATATCCCAATAGACATGCCTTTCAGCCAATTGATATCAACACTGTGCGCCAGTTCTCGCACTTTACGAATACGGTTATTGGATCCGTTTAAAGCGAGTAGGTTGCCATTTTTAATGGGCGTAGCGGACACCTGATAACCGTCTAATAATTTTGCAAACTCCTCAGCATCAATGAACTTCAAGGGAATTATTTCAAGGTTGCTTTGATTCAGCGCAAGCGTATTTGCAGAGCTTGGAACAATCTTGTATTCGCTTTCTTCGATGAGCAAGCGTGCGCTAACGGATGCTAATAAGGTTTCTAATATTGGCAATAAGTCGCTGCGGTCTAAGCCTTCTTTGTTATTGAGGCTGACGTTGCCTTGCACCTTGGAGCTGATGCTAAAGGCTTTACCCAGCTGGTCGCCTAATATCATTTGTACGGCGTCACTAATGGGTATATTGCGAAAATTCAGAACAATGTCGCCGCCTTGGGGTTTGAAGCCTGTAGATGGCGTTGATTTCGATGATATTTTCGGGGCGTTGATTGTTTTACCGGCATATAGTTCAGGTTCGCGGTCGCGCGTATCATTAACCAGTTCAGCTCCTGTATTATTGTTTATTGCCGAACTCGATTTAGTCACCTGTGGCTCTTGAGTGTGCTCATCCCATTTTGGGGGAATGGTTTCGCAGCCCGCGATGGCTAAGGTCATCACTAGCAGAGCAAATTTCCCTGACTTTTTGTGATTCGAATAATTGGATGTGTGTGTTGCGAGCGAATGGCTAATACTACTTTTAATAAAACGGTTCATGCATGCCTCAAAGCGAATTATGGTTATTATTGTATGACGCTACGGTGTTTAAATTCGACTACACCGAAACACAGAGTACAACAGCCAAGAATCAGGTACAACAGCACTTAAGGCTCTTGACCTGCGGTGTTATATTTATTGCTATTGGCAATTTCACTGATACATTTGCACTATTGCTATTGTGTGGCATTCTAAGTAACTTTTCCCAATACTCAGCTTCGTTAATCGACAATAATAATGAGTGCCTTGACAATGAATTCGAATACCAATCAGCCTTCACCACAAGCGGTGTTACATCGTTTGATGGCTCAAGGTGTTCTTTCTGATTCTCAGAGTCAGCGCGTTTCACACTCAAGTTTACGACCGCTGATTGATGCGGGAATGGTGCCTGAGCGCGTTTTTGCTGAGATTGCCAGCGCTGTGTATGAGTGCGCTTTCATCACCCGTGAACAACTGCCATTACGCGCGGTTGATGACACTGCTGAACTTACTAGTTTCCTAATTGACCATGAAGTGTTGCCTTTGTCGTTGACTGATGGCGTATTAGCTGTGGCGATGTCTGATCCATCCGATGAGCTGGCGTTGCAAGTGTTGCGAGCCAAGCTAAAGTGCTCTGTAGTATTGGGCGTTGGTGTGCGGACTGAAATTTTAGAAGTTCTTGGTCAACTTTATTCAAGCCCACAATTGCTCAGCAGTTTGATTGGCGAGACGGATGTGCCTGATGATTTGGACAGTGACTCTGACTTGGTGCGAGATTTACATCGTTTAATTCAGCGCGCTGTCAGTTTGAATGCATCGGACATTCATTTCGAGCCGATGGGCGCGACTTTACGTGTGCGTTTTCGAGTGCACGGTCTATTGCGGAGTGTTCAGCAGTTTGATGCCACTAAACGCGAGCAAGTTATTGCCCGATTAAAGCTGATGTCAAAATTAGACATCACCGAGCGTCGCCATGCGCAGAATGGTCGCTTTCAGTTTCCCGCGGACGGTCGAGTGGTGGATTTACGCGTATCGACCTTGCCTTTGCATGATGGTGAGAGTGTGGTGTTGCGTTTACTTGACGTCAGCTTAAGTCAGCAATCCTTGCAATCGTTAGGCTTTAGTGAGGCTGTCTCTGAAGGCTTACATCAGGCAATCAGAACTCAACAAGGCTTAATCTTAATAACGGGGCCCACCGGTTCGGGAAAATCGACAACGGTTTATTCTCTGCTAAACCAGCTAAATAAGAGTGATAAAAAGTTAATCAGTATTGAAGACCCTGTTGAACTCAATATTGCTGGCATTAATCAAATTCAAGTGGATGAAGAGTTCGGGTTGAGCTTTGCCGCCTCGCTGAAGACTGTTCTTCGTCAAGACCCCGATATCATCATGGTGGGCGAGATTCGAGATGCTGAAACGGCACAACTTGCTGCTCAGGCGGCCTTAACAGGGCACCTAGTGTTGGCTACTTTACACACGTCATCGGCGGCTTCGGCGGTGACACGTTTGCAAAATTTAGGTTTACCTGATTATTTAATTTTGGCCACAGTCAGGGCTGTATTAGCGCAACGATTACTGCGCTGCCACTGTAAGGCCTGTGCTGAAAAAGGTGTTACTACCGAGTGCCTCGTCTGCAATGGTTCGGGGTATGTTGGTCGCACCACTATTGCTGAGCTATTGCCAAGTTCAGCCTTTAACCAAGGTACGCACACTTGCGAAGCGTCACTCTCGGCTCATTTATTGGGGGGCAACACATTAGCCGACGACGCCCAACGTTTGTTGGACTCAAACATCACTGATCAGCATGAAGTGTATCGGGTGCTCGGTGTTGACTTAAAATCTGACTTGGAGTCTGACTGAGAACATGCATATTGTCTCTATAAAACGACGCTTGGTGATGCATGAAACAGGCTGATGTCTTAGTGTCAATTGCCGAAGACTTAGCGGTGCTTCTTAATGCGGGCTCTGATTTAGACAGTGCGTTGGGCTTGGTGATCAATACGCGTGTCGAATCGCCGTTTAAACGTGTGTTGTCTGAGCTTAGAGCGGATGTTCGTAAGGGCATTCGCTTAAGTTCGGCCTTAAGTGCGCATGCCGATTATTTTGACGCCTACTTTATTGGCATGGTTCGAAGTGGCGAAGTATCAGGCAAATTGTCGTTGGCCTTAGAGCAACTTGCGGCTCAATTAGAGCGTCAGCAGGAGTTGAGAAATCAAATAAATACAGCGTTGATTTACCCCACGATACTGGCCGTGGCAATGGCGCTCAGTATGGTCTTGCTTATCGGCGTTATTGTTCCCAAGCTAAGCGCATTGTTCGAGTCTTTTGGCAGTGAGCTATCGTTTGCGGCACAATGTTTATTGAGCTTGGGCCAGTTTTTAAATGCCTGGGGTAGATACATTCTAGTGTTTCTGGCGATTGTTATCGTGCTCGCGTTTGCGTTTAAAGAGCCGTTGCAGATTAACCACAGAGTAAGCTTAGGGTTAAGGCGTGTACCTGTAATAGGGGCTTTATTAAGGCAGATTGAGCTGGCTCGTTTCACCTCGACATTGTCGAGCTTACTGGCATCTGGTTTAACCCAGATAGAAGCCATTTCGGTGGCCGCCGAAAGTTTTCAGGGTGCGCACAACCATCAACAAATACAACAGGCCATTTCAATGATTAAGGATGGTCGATCATTGAGTGCTGCGATGAGCTCGGTGGATGGTTTGGGTGAACTGTATTCTCATAGTGTGGCGAGTGGCGAGCAAGCGGGGCAACTGCCAGCAACATTGGCGGTGCTAGCCCAACGTTTGGAAAAAGACTTCAGTCGTCGAGCCCAACGTTTGGCATCAATGGTCGAACCTATTTTGATCATCGCCTTAGGTGTTGTCATTGGTGTGATCATATTGACTGTTTTTTCGGCGCTGCAAACCATGGGCGATTTGCCTGTTCCTCTGTAACCTTGTGCGTGTTTAGAGTGAATATGTTGATACGCTTTACTGATAAAACAGGCTGTGGAAACAATGCTAAGTCGGCCGTGGGATTTACTTTAATTGAAATGCTGTTGGTGATGTCACTTTTAGGCTTAATGGCGGCCATGTTGCCGTTTGCGTTAAGTGGCTCGTTGAGCAGAACGCAGCAACAAGTCCGACTGCAGTCCATATTATCTGCGGTGCAGAAGTGCGAGCTAAAAGTGCAGCAACAGCAACGCTCATTGCAATTAGGCTCGAGTTCGTGCCCGTTTTTGAGTGAGTTGTCTGGCGACAACGAGTCTTTGCCATTTTTCAATGCCGACGGTACCGCAAGCCACTCATTTAGCATCCGAATTCCTTCGGGTGATGATATTCAAGATACCACCAATATCGTGATTATCGATAAATTGACTGGTCGAGCATCTATTTCTACAAATGAATAAGGCCATTCGACAGTCGATGCAGCACTCTAAGCTACCAACGATCATGAACTCAAGCCGTGGTTTTACCTTGATAGAAGTACTGGTCGCCTTAAGTGTGTTTGCTCTGGCAATAGCTGGCTTAGCGCAGCTTCGTGTTGCCGGGTTTGAACACATCAGTGTGACTCGACAAGTTCAGCAGGCTACCTATTTTGCCGATGCTCATTTTAATCGACTCGGTCATGATAACGCTGTTTTGGGGCAGCAAAAAGGTGAATATCGACTAGCTGATACGCAATACACTTATCCTTGGCACCTTAGCCTAGAGCCGTTGTCTGAAGATGTCCTCATGCCCACATCTGTACGCTTGAGTACTAAAGTCAAGGCGCTCAAGGCTGATTTAACCGTCTTTATTGACAACGGCTCTCGGCAACTACATTTCCACACATTAGTGCTTACCACACCGCCTGCCGACACAGTCGCTGGCACTATTGTATCGAGTCAGCCATGACGGTTGCTATTCGACCTATTGGCGGCTTCACCTTGATTGAGGTGCTGTTAGCGCTCAGCTTGTTCAGTTTGCTATTGACGATGGGCTATCAAGCCATCTCTTCGGAATCGAATCACTCTGCTCGAGTAACACAAGCGTTGCAGCGGCAGGCGTCCTTGAGGGCGACTTATCGAAGTTTGACTAACGCCTTTAAATCAATGGCGCCGGTGACTGGTAATCAGTTTGAGATTACATTTGATTTGAGTCGAGCGGACAGCCCTTGGTTGCAAGGGTCGAAGGTGATTCGTTTTGTGATTAATGCCGATCAAGAAATTTGGGCCTATATTGACGATGATGATAAGGGCACGCAATTAATTCAAAATATTGATCGCGCTGAGTTTGTCTTTGTAAGTAGTCAAAAGTCATTAGGGCAATGGCAATCTCCGCGACGTCCCAATGCATTGGAGTTGACGTGGATTGAGGGTGGAGAGCGGCAGCGATGGCGCTTTACTCACTAATGTTTAACAGCGACCATAATAAAAACGGTTTTGCCTTACTGACGGTCATGATGTTGATTGCGATTATCAGTCTTATCAGTGTCAATATGGCCAGTCGTTATCTGGCTAACACCCGGGCGAGCAGTTTGGAGTTTGAGCGCATAAAAGCGCAGCAATTACTTGATGCCGGTGTTCGCTTTGCGGCCTTGAGTTTGGCGTCTCCACGGAGTTCGGTAGCACCGACGGCCATTCCGCAGGCTCAATTAATCTATACAGCTCCTGATGCCGTTATTAATGTCAGCATCGAAAATGAGTCGGCTTTTATTGATTTAATTGAAGCTGATAAACGCTTATTGGAATCGGCGTTAAAGGCGCTCGGGGCGACAGCATTTCAATTGCCTGAGCTGATTAATATGTTACGACCTAAAGATAAGGTTTCTGATAATGAAAGCAAGCCATTGACGTATAGAAAGGTTCGCGATTTACTATTAAATACATCGATAAGCAGCGTTGATCTTCTAGCCGTGACCAGTTTGCATAATGGTAAAAGAGGCGTGAACTCAGAGTTAGCATCTGACAAGGTGCTGGCCTTGGTGCCGGGTTTATCAAAGGCCGAGCGAGATCGAATTCTATTGCAACGAGATAAGCCAAAAACCAGCCTGATTCAAAACAGCATTGATAATCAATATTTCATTACAGGTGTTTCGGCGTACTATCGTATTAGCTGCTCTGTGCAAGTAGCCCAGCAACGATACTCACAAGTATTGATTATCAAAATGACCAATCAAGTTGGACGTTTATTCGATGTTCAAGCTCGTTTGTGAAGCAAAAATTGCTTTTATAGGCTTACGCCGACAAAAATAACTCTTACTACTTTAATCGCATACAAATATTCTATGGCACAGACTCAATCTACCATTTCGCGTTTTTTAAGCTGGTGGCAAACAGGGTTGGCAGCACCATTTGCACAAGCTCAATCGACATTAGTAGTGCGTGTGATTGATGGTGTTGTATGTGATTTAAACGGTCTAGACTTTAATGATTCGACAAGTGTGCAAAAAACCGGATTAATGAAAAGCAATAGAGCGGCCTTGTTAGTGCCGCCTGAGTCGGTGCTGACTAAAGCCGTTACTGAATCACAAAAAGGCTTGCCGCTGAATGCTGTTGTCGCTGAAGCCTTGCCGTTCGAATTAGATGAATTGATTTGCAGCTTTGATCATGCGCAAGAGAATATTATATGCGTGCTTAAGGCGGATTTAAGTGAGCCTCAAAAGGCCCTTGATGCTCATGGTTTTGATGATGTGGGTACGGCATTTGCTATAGGTAGCGGCGCAGGCGAAAGTTATTTAATTCTTGAGAATAATGATGAATTCGAGTGTCAAAAAAGTGTCATTCCACAACCGTGGTTTTTGGCCTTGTCCGCGGTTATCTGCTTACTCCTAATAGTGAGTAGTTTGGGTTTTATCTATTTATCTAAAAGTGAGGGAGTTCGTCATGCTCAATTAAACGCCAGCATCACTACGTTACGCTCTCAATTACCCGACGGTCAATTCGATTCAGTGTTGCTATCAAGTATGACTGTGCGTGATGCTGAGTCGGTTGCGAGTTTACTTGAATCATTGGCCAGTCAATTAAGTGCTTCAACTGTAATTGACCAATTGATTTTGTCTGAGGGCGAGCTGTTAATTGATGCTAGCGCGGCCAGCGCCAGTGAGTTGTTAAGTAATATGGAGCAATCGTCTGTCTATGAATCGAGTGGGTTTGTGTCTTCTATTTCGCGTAATACGGCTATCAATTCGACAGTGTTGAACTCTGAACAAAGTCGTCAAGAGCGCTTTCGAATCAAAGCCACCTTAAAAAATGATCTGAAAAATTCAGGAGCTGAAAAATGATTGCGCTTCGACAGATTGTTCTCGGATATGCTCTTTTTGTATTGCTGTTAATTACTTTATTTAAAGTGGTTGTTTTACCGTTTTATATGCAATGGCAAAGTAGTTTGGCGACCAGCCAAAAATTGCAGAGAACTATGGATAAAATCGAATCTCAAATTGAGCATGCGAGCCTAGTCAATCACAGCATGTTGCAAGCCCTTCAAAGCAAGATTGATGCAAATGAATTAAGTGTAATTGACTCTGAAAGTCACATGGCTAAGGCATTGCAGAGCCGTTTGAATACGGTGCTTAAGGACAACTCGGGAACCGTTTTACAATTGCGCCCCAGCCAGCAGACGATTTCAAAAAACATTCATAAAAGTAGTTTGGAGTTGAGCTTGCGTTTGTCCACCGATAACTTGCAAGGCTTCTTTACGGACCTCGCGCACAGTACTCCTAAGATTCATGTTGAGCTTTTTAATGCTCGCCATAACGCTCGTTTCGGTAATAAGTTTTTAAATCAAATTGATGTCAGCTTAACGGTCAGTCGTTACTTACTTAAGTCCAGCGCTCAATTTGATATTGATTCTCTTGTTCGCAACGTTTTAGTGTCAGACTCTTTGCAAGCTAACGCGGTTGACTCTCAAGTCAATGTGTTAAGTGGCTTATTTAACCCTAATGTGCGTGCTCGATTACGCTCCCCCAGTGCGTCACATTATCGCTTGGCGGCGATAAATATGTCTAATCAAGGGCGCAGCGTAATTGTTGTTAATAGCAGCGATGGACTGACACGCAAGTTAACTGAGGGCGAGAGGCTGGACTCATGGTTGCTGACATCAATTAAGGCGGATGAAATTGTATTGTCGATGGGCGATATTCAAACGTCTCTCACCCTTAGTCAGTGATTTATTAGTAGTCAGTGAATAGGGTTTATTTAATTGATGATTTAATTTTCTTTAGCCCATTAACGAACACATCTTGACGATAACGCTCAGCATTGTTGACGCCAGCGAACATACCATTGACGCCGTTCAACAAGGCCAGACTTTGAGCATCACTGCTGTTGTCAGAGCTGTTGGCGTTCATTGCTAGTAACACTGAGTTAATCGCCATGGCCGATTGTTCGGCGGCGGCATAGCCTTGGTGGCTGGCGCTCATTGCATAGTCAATTAAGTTCGCCAAAATAGCATCACCTTGAACCGATGTTAGTGCTGTGGCTTCTACCGATTGGCGTATAAAGCGTAAATTATCGAGCAGCTTTCCAGCTAAGTCATTGCCATGTTGTGCGGCAACGCCGTTGTTTAAAAATGCCTGTATGTTTTTCAATAGTGTGTCGGCCAGTTCAGGCGCAACTGTTTTGGCTATCTGATAGCTCATTAGCAGGTGTGCATCATTGTAGCGCAACGAGCCTGCTGGCAAATTGGTCAGCGTGCTTTTGATCCAATCGACCTTGCTCATCGCTTGGTGGCAGCCTAAGCAGTCCATGTGTATTAGCTCGGGGAAAAGACCCGAACGTGGAAATTGTTGAATATTGGTGAGCATTTGTTCTGACCCCACCAACTGACCAATGGCCCACACTTGTAATTCGTTTGGTTCACCTTTGCGAGCAATATAGTCTTCATCAACTTGGTAATGAGCCGGTTGAATAGCACTGAATGTGTTTAATTCAAAACTCATTCTTGGATGCCCAGCACCCATGATCGTATGCGTGATCTTTCGATCTGAATCATTGCCTATGTGACACGAGAGACACAGTTGAGCTCGGACTGTAGGGTTTTCCGTTTGCCGTAAACCGGTCTTCAAATTTTCTTCATGGGTAACACGAGTGTGCGAGCCTAAATAATTTTGCGCGCCGCCATGACATGCTTCGCAGCCCACACCTTCACTGAGCTTGAAATCGTCGCCTCGATGCTCGGGACTAGCGTTATCGGCATGGCAGTCTAAGCACACATCGGCTTTTTCGGCGGATACTAAACCCAAATTTTGCGCGATTTTTTGTGATTCTTTGCTTAATAATGTTTGATAGGCTCGAGCATGTGGGTCCAGCTCGTTCCAAGTTCGGAATTCATTTTGCAGCACATTGGAATCAGCAAAAGGCACCGTGCTGCCGTGACAAGTGCTGGTGGCGCAGCTTGCTACGCCTAAATGTTTAGGGCTATGGTCAGTTGGCTCGGCTAGCGATGTTATTGGCAATAAGGTACTGAAGATTAACAAGGTTAAATGTATGAATGAAGCAGGGGCAATATTGAGTTTTGTTAATTGTTTTTCGAAGTAATGCATGGCTTGTTTGAGTCCCTAAAATTAACAGTTGAACAGCGTAAACTTCTTTGGAGTGACTAAAGTGAGATTGAACTCTAATAAAATTAACCATACCAAGCTATTGTGTCAGACCTTGCTGGCTTTCGCTATAGTCAGTTAGTTAGTCCATATTGAGTATCGTAATTTCGGTATTGCAATATATAGAGTCCGCAGCATAAAGTGCGTCTTTTGGGTGTTTTTCAATCGTTATGCTTTTTGCGCGATGTTTTGCGTTTCGATTAGCGTTGTAGCTTGGCTATGTTGGGGTTTCTGTCAATACTTCATATGTTCAACACAGGTGTCCTGTGCTTGCCGCGTCCAGTAGGCCGTAGAGCGTTAAAATTTAGTGCCTTTACGAACCTTCACCGAAGTTGTACCGAGCCCAGAAAATGGAGTCCTTATTCCCACGACTATCGTTTTTTTACAAGCCAGCCGGCATCAGAATCACGTGTAGGTAGACCGACATACACAATTGCTCGAGCCTGACTGTGCTTCCTCAACCGGTGTAGGATTAATGATATCGATGCGTCCTTTGGTCATAATAATGTTTTAAGTTTCTTGCTGACCGCTAATCTCAGCCAACAACTGATCCCCTAAGTCATGATCTACGAGCTGCGTGCGAAAACGACTTGGCGTTGAGGCTTCTGGTATAGCGCAGCCGAATTCAAGACGATAAAACTTGCAGAACAATAGATCTCCATAAAGATAATACGTTAACTGCAGGTCCGAAAGCCGATACCAAGCCCCAAGCATTAGATTTCGAAATAGCGTCAGCAGTGGTATAGCTTGGACTGCCTGCCTTGGATAACTAGATTGATTACAGCAGATGTTTTATCTGCGACCAATCTAATAGTGCTTCGCTTTCTTTGCAATGGCAGTTATGCTTAGCGCCAATATGATCATTAAATTTGATTAGTATCGCTCGCCGGCGAGTCATCAATAAAAACAATAGTAAGAGGGTAGAATGGAAGCGTACGACATTGCAGTGATTGGTTCTGGACCGGGAGGTATGAGTGCTGCTGCTCATGCTGCTGAGTTGGGCTTATCTCACGTTCTGTTAGAAGGCTCACCGAAGCACTCAAATACCATTCAGAAGTATCAAAAGGGCAAGCATGTCATGGACACGCCAGCTAAGCTGCCTTTAAGAAGTCCTTTAGAATTTACCGCTGGTACACGCGAATATATCTTGGATAAGTGGCTTGACGGCATGAGTGATACCGCCACTAATATTCAATATGGCAGTGAAGTCACTGGAATTGAAGGTAGTAAAGGTGATTTTACTATTTCTCTTGCTAATGGCTCAAAGGTCGCTGCTAAATTTGTCATTTTGGGTATTGGTGTTCAAGGCAACCCTCGTAAATTGCCGTGTCCAGGGGCCGACTATGAACATGTTCAATATCAATTAGATGACCCCGATGAGTATAAGGGCGAGCGTATTGCTATTGTTGGTGCGGGTGATGCCGCAATCGAGAACGCAGTTGGATTGGCTGATCAAAATACGGTTTGTATTATTAACCGTCGCGACGAATTTGCTCGCGCAAAACAAGGTAACTTAGATTTAATAATGTCGTCCATCAGTAACGGCAAAATCGAATGTTTCTATGAGGCAAACCCCGCCAGAATAGAAGAAAACCCAAGTGACGAAAGCCGTTACTTGTTTGTCCTGAGCACGCCCACGGGCGAAGTGCCTGTTCCAATTGACCGTATTATCGCTCGTTTGGGCGCTATTCCTCCACGCCGATTGGTTGAGTCCTTTGGCATTGAATTTCCAAACGACACACCGGCGGCCTTGCCTGAGTTGAGCAGTCAGTACGAATCTAATGTGCCTGGCATGTATGTTATTGGCGCTTTGGGTGGTTATCCACTGATTAAGCAAGCGATGAACCAAGGATACGAAGTCGTTGAGTACATCCAAGGCAATGATATTGAGCCTGCCGATTACCCCTTATTAGTAGAAGCATTTAAAGGCTTGTCTTATGACAAACCGGTTGATGAAATTCTAGAATACCTGCAAAGTTCATCGCCACTGTACAGCGGCATTAACCCGCTTAACTTTCGTGAATTCATTTTAGATAGCAAGGTGTCTCAGCGTGCGCCAGGCGATAAGTTATGCGTCAATGGCGAATTCACTAACTCGTTTTTTGTGGTCATTGATGGCAACGCTTTGGTTAAGTTGCCTGGTGTTGGAGAGTTTCATTTTAATCGTGGCGGTTACTTTGGTGAGCAGAGTTTAATTTCTGGTCGACGACGAACCGCAACGGTCTATGCCGGCGACAATTGCGTGGTGGTCGAAACGCCTCGTCGAAGCATGGTTAAGTTAATTAACTCGGTGGACTCAGTTAAGCGAGTTATTGATGAGGCTTTTATTTTACGGGCCTTACACTCTAAGTTTACGCCCAATACGGCGCACTCTGAATTGGCCGAAGTTGTCGCAAAAACCGAGCTCAGAACCTACGATGCCAATCAAAATATTTACACCGAAGGCGAGCAGGGCGATGAAGTTCACCTGATCCGTATTGGCTCGGTAACCTCGGTTAAGAAGTCCAATAATAAAGAAGTGATCACGGCCTATATGCCTGTTGGTAATTATTTTGGCGAGGCCGGCGCCTTGGGCGATGGAACTCGAACTAACACCGAGCGCGCCAATGTTCGTACCGAAACCATTTGTTTGAGCAAAGACAGCTTTTTGACTCTAATGGATAAAGAGCCTGGGCTGCAAAAAGAAATTCAATCGCACGTGCGTGAGCGATTAACCGTCGAAGCGCGAATGGAAGCGCAGCCCAAAGGCGGTGAGCTAATGTCATTTCTAATGAGCGAAGGTTTGGGTGAGGGCACAGATGTGCTACTTATTGACGAGTCGTTGTGTGTGGGCTGTGACAATTGTGAGAAAGCCTGTGCGGAAACACACGATGGCAATTCACGTTTAAATCGAGAGGCGGGCGCCTCATTTGCGGATATTCATGTGCCGATTTCGTGTCGCCACTGTGAGCAACCTCATTGCATGAAAGACTGCCCGCCGGATGCGATTCATCGTGCCGCCGATGGTGAAGTATTCATTGATCAAGAAGCCTGTATTGGCTGTGGTAATTGCGTTACAAACTGCCCATACGATGTGATTTCCTTGCAAAAAAATCCTGCGCCTAAACCTAATTTATTGCACTGGTTATTGAGCGGTAAAGGCCCAGGGCCGGGCGGCAAAGAGTACGCCGAAGGCGCGACTATTAAGAAAGCAGTTAAATGCGATGCTTGCAAAGATAATTCCGGTGGTGCCGCGTGCGTTCGAGCGTGCCCAACGGGCGCGGCAATGCGTTTAAATCCGAAAGAATTTGTTGACTTAGTGGGCAGCCGCTTTGGCGTTTAGTGGCTGTGTTCACCGCGCATATTCCATGTTGCTTATATTGAGATAATTGAGAAAATAAATCGTGTATCAATCCATTTTAAATTTCAAAGGTGCTCGTTATCTCTGGGTGGCAATTGCACTCAGTGTCGCCAGTCTAGTGGCGTACCAATGGCATCAGCCAATTGGTGTGCCAAATGGTGGTACTTGGTTGGGCTATACCTTAGGCACCATTGGTGCTTTATTGATTGTTTGGTTGCTGTTGTTGGGAATTCGCAAACGTAGCTATAGTTCGACTATGGGCACCGTGCAAGGTTGGACCTCAGCCCATGTGTACTTGGGCACGGCGCTGTTGTTGATTGGCACCTTACACGGTGGCTTTCAATTTGCTTGGAACGTTCATACCTTGGCGTATGCCTTGATGGTAGTGGTTATTTTAAGTGGTTTTTTCGGAATCTTTGCATATATCAAATACCCATATTTTTTGACGGTAAATCGTTCTGGCGACACTCTGGCTGACCTACTTGAAAAAGTGAAAAAAGTAGATGAAAAAAGCTTGCGAATCTCCATTACGCCTAATTTAAAAAAATTAGTAGAAGGGGCCATTGAGGGTTGCCATATTGGCGGAAGCGGGTGGCAGCAATTATCGGGTAAGGCCAGTTCAACTTTAAGGGTGCCTCTTGGTTTCGACCCTGATGGCAAAGAAAAACGTCAATCTAATAATGACCAAATCCTGGTCATTGATGTATTAGCAAACCGCTTGTCACAACTAAATGGCGGTGAAGAAGCGGGGGCTGTACAGGGCCTGTTGGCGAACTTTGCAGCCAAGCAAACATTATTAAGACGAATTCGACGAGATGTGCAAATAAGAGCCATTTTAAAAATATGGTTATACGTGCATGTGCCACTATCATTTGCACTCTTGGCGGCCCTAATAACCCACGTCATAGTTGTTTTTTACTATTGGTGATGCCCGTGATGATCGCAACATTTTCTTACTTTGACTTACTTTGGGTGATGCAATCGTGAGCAACGAAAAGCCAGATTATAAGCTGTCCCTAGACGACACTCGTTTGAATAAACGGTTTTGGTCATGGCTGTTTTTTATCCTTGTATTAGCGTTATTCTTGATTGTGCCAATTCTCAGTCTGACCAATGACGATGCCGCCAAAGTGCTGCGAAACTCGCCATTGCCATCGGATAATACTTGGATATCCGGACATTTATCCAAACCCCATCAAATTCCTGATTTAAATCAAAACTGCCAAGCGTGCCATGTAAATGCGTTTGAAGTAGTGCAAGATGAGTCTTGTGTGAGCTGTCACAGTGATACTAATCATCATTTTGATACAGCCGTGCACGATGTGGCTAAATTAGATGGCGCTCGCTGCGCCAGTTGTCATGTTGAGCACGACGAGCCCAGTAATATTGTGCAAAAAAACGATAAGCTCTGCGTTGCTTGTCATGAGGACATGTCAGCCAGTGGCGCGGTGGATACCGAATTAGTCGATGTTGGTAGTTTTGGCAAAGAGCAGGTCAGCCATAGTGAAGCACCGCATCCTCAACTTAAAGTCAGCATGTTGGTTCCTCAAGGTAAAGCGGATGCGACGACATGGTCAACGCTTAGAATCAGTTTGGCTGACAAACCGCAAGAACAATCAAATCTTATTTTCCCACATGATAAGCATTTAGCCTCTGAAGGTGTAGACGGCCCATCCGGCAATCAAGTGCTTGCCTGTAATGACTGTCACGTAACCGATGATGCCGGTAAGTTGAAGCAAGCAGTGACCATGGAGAATGATTGTCGTTCATGCCATACCTTGGTGTTTGACCCTGATGCGCCGGATCGTGAGGTGCCGCATGGCGAACCTGATACTGTATTATTGACCTTGGAAGAATATTACTCGCGCGAGTTTTTGCGCGACAGCTTAGGTCGAAATCCTACCCCACAAGAAGTGCGAGATTTTCTTTTACGCCGCCCAGGTAGTACGGTTGAGCGTCGTGAAGAGCAAACATTGAACCTCGCTAGCCCTTGGGGCAAAGCCAATAGTGTGGCGCAAGAAATATTTGAGAAGACCACCTGCAAGACCTGTCATGAAGTCAGCATTGACGACAGTGGTAAGTATTTATCCAAATGGCGTGTCGATCCAATTCGTCTCACTAAACAGTGGATGCCTAAGTCCGAGTTTGATCACTACAAGCATCGCACCTCTGAATGTTCGCTGTGTCACGCGGCCACTATTTCTGACAAAAGTAGCGATGTGTTGATACCAGATTTAGAAAACTGCGAGGCTTGTCACACCGGTGTTCGAACCCATGAAAATAAAACGCCAACCAATTGTATTTCGTGTCATAGCTTTCATTTACCCGACCAGAAAGCATGGAACGCAGAGGTGGATTTAAATTTAGGTGAAGTTCGTAAGCTCGTTCAAGCGAATTTAGGTGTCGCCGACTCCCCAGCAAAAGCCGCATTGAACCAATAAAGCCTTCAACACTATTGATTATTGAGTAAACGCCATGATAAAAAAAATCGATTTCATGAACAAGCAAAGTAAGAAACTTGGTTTTGCAATTATCGGCCTAATAGTTTCGGCCGTCTTGCCTTTACAGTCAGCTTTTGCTCAAGAGTCATTGGGTGAGACTGAAGTTAGGCGCGTTATTGGTTTAGCGGTCAGTGAAGCTAATGCCCGCCAAAAGCCGGCGACCATTGCGGTGGTTGACCGTTCTGGAAATGTATTAGGTGTTTATCAGATGTCTGGTGCGGATCAAGACGTGACCATCTCATCACAGCGAGGCATCCCTGCAGGAAACGGCTTAGAAGGCGCCCCAGTACCCGCTACTTTTGCCGCTATCGCCAAAGCGATCACCGGGAATTACTTATCCAGTGGCGGTAATTCATTCAGCACACGTGTCGCCAGTCAGATTGTGCAAGAGCACTTTAACCCTGGTGAGTTCAATCAGCCGGCGGGCCCATTATTTGGCGTTCAGTTTAGCCAATTACAATGCTCGGACTTAACCGCTGAGCCGGGTAATTCACAGGGGCCAAAGCCGTCGCCATTAGGCTTGTCAGCCGATCCAGGCGGTTTCCCCTTGTATAAAAACGGTGAAGTGGTCGGTGGCATTGGTGTGATTGCCGATGGTTTTTATTCGGCGGACAATTCAATTTCGGATTTAGACGAGTCGATCGATGAAATGATCGCCATGGCGGGTACGCGAGGCTATGAAGCGCCCGGTGAACTACGACAAGTTACGCTTGATGGTAAGTTAGTTCGGTATACCGATACCTCAATCGCGGCGCTCAGAACGAGCGGACCAACCGGCCTTAATCGTAGTAATATTGTCGCCGTCGACGGTTTTTTTGATGGTCGCTTGAAAGCAGGTGTGCCGTTCGGAACGCCTGAATCTGGTTTTATTACCAGTGCAGCATTTGGCGTTCCTGCGGTTGTGCTTACTGACCGTTTTACTCCGCGTGCTGGCACTGATGCTGGAGCTTTAACGGCAAATGAAGTGCGTGTCCTTATTGCTAATGCCTTACGCGTCGCAATGCGCTCACGAGCTCAAATTCGTAACCCGGCTGAATCGTCAGCGCGCGTCTCGATATCGATAGTCGACAGCAATGGTGTGATTCTAGGCATTGCGCGCACGCCTGATGCGCCCATTTTCGGAACAGATGTATCATTACAAAAAGCCCGTACAGCGGCGTTTTTCTCAAGACGTGACGCTGGTCAAATTTTAATCGACGCGGGTCATTCTCACTTCGTAAATTCAATTCGCGCCTTTGGATTGCCCACCGCATTAGCCGATGGCATTGCTTTTTCGGATCGCGCTGGTGGCAATTTATCTCGCCCATTTTACCCTGATGGTATCGATTCAAACCCACCAGGGCCATTCAGTTTTCCGATTGATGTCTGGAGCCCGTTTAATGTTGGTTTGCAACTTAACCTGGTTTTTAATCGCTTAACCTCTCCGGGTACTGGCTGCACCGGCATTCCTAACTTGCCTAATGGTATTCAGATTTTCCCTGGAAGTGTTCCCATTTACCGTGGTGGCCAACTTATTGGTGGTATCGGCGTATCGGGCGATGGCGTTGATCAAGACGACATGATTTCATTTTTAGGTTTGCACAATGCTGGCTTGGAACTTGGTGGTGCTATTAATAACGCTGACCCATCGATTCGAGCCGACACCCTATCACCTCAAGGAGTGCGTTTACGGTATATCAATTGTCCACAAGCGCCTTTTATAGACTCGACTGAAGCGTTTCCATGTACTGGCAAGTAAGCGTGTTAACTATTAAAACGGCGAATTTCATCGACGTACAAGCAATCTAATTATGCGTACTGATAATAATAAAAAAATATTGCCGACTATTGGCTTGGTTCTAAGCCTAATAGCTGGCCTGGGTCATACTGTTCATGCCCAACAAGAGAGTAATAAAGCGCGCTATGAGCGAGCTCATAATTGGTTGAATACTCAAAGCCAACAAAACTACACTCTTCAATTAGCCACCGTTAACGGTTTTGAAAATTGCGAGTTACTCGAGCGAGAATCGAGCGACACCTATTGCTTTGAGTCTAGCTCAGTAAGAGATCGATGGTTTGCGGTGTCAGGCCGATACGACTCAATTGTGTCGGCTCAACAAGCCGCTGAAGAGCAAGGTCTGTCTTCTTACATAGTGAATTATGTGCCTCGATTAATGCGAACTCGTTGTGAAATGCCGGCACTAGCGCCTCGTTACCGGCAACATTGTGATTTGAGCGCCGAACAGTTGGCCTTAGTGAATACGTCGTTAAAACAGTCGACAGCTAAGCCAGTATCGAACCTTAAAAAAAGTCATGATAACGATGAAAACGATCGTCCTGGTATAGAGCCAGTAACGTTTGTATCTACCGAATGCAGCGAAGCACCTAAACAAACCAGCCGGCCGCGACGGCGACCAGCGTACCCAGTGCTCATTTTCGAAGAAGATTATTGCAACAATGACCGTTTAGCGCCGCCCAAAGCCTTGTTATTGCCTGATTTAGCGCCGGTTCCAGATCGCTGGCGGATTGTTGAATCTCTTGGCTACCCTGAAAACCGTTGGGACCCCTATAACAATAATAACCCAATCAAAGGCGACAGGCCGGTCTGGGGGGATGATTGGTTCTACAATTTAT
>JBLHMH010000017.1:0-32931 GCA_047621785.1 Polaribacter sp.
CTTTTGAGGCTCCAGAGCGTACAAACTAATACGCGAGAGGTTAAACGCAACGGGTATGTGAATAACTCTATTATGCTCTAGCTTGTAAACAGGCAACAAGCGACAAATCTTAGATTTGCAATGAATAGGTTTAACTAGTTCTGGTTTCACCTGCAAAGCGATATACTATTAGCATGCAATAAAGTGGAACAGAGGTCGACATGAAGAAAACACCCAGTGATATTCGCTTACACAGTAAATCCAGGTACCTGGAAGTAAAGTTTGAAGACGAGATATTTAAATTGCCTTGTGAGTACTTACGAGTTCATTCTCCCTCTGCTGAAGTGCAAGGGCATGGCCCTGGCCAAGAAGTATTGCAAACTGGTAAAGAAGAGGTAAACATCGTTGCCATAGAACCCGTCGGCCATTATGCTGTTCGTCTTATTTTTAGCGACTCGCATAATACAGGATTGTACTCCTGGGACGTGCTTTACCGACTAGGGCACGAACGCCAGAAGCTTTGGCAAAACTACCTAGGTAGATTAACTGAAGCCGGTGTTGTGCGGGCTCCGCAGGAAACCGATCAATTCTTGTCGTAAACTATTCGGCCTGATTCAACAACGAATTAGATTCCCGAATCCAGATCAACAAAGCCAGACTACCCATAATGTCAGATAATCAAACTAAAACGCACTTCGGCTTTACAGAGGTAGACGAGGATCAAAAGGAGAGCTTGGTTGGTGAGGTGTTCCGCAATGTAGCCGGAAACTATGACGTAATGAACGACGCCATGTCGCTTGGTGTTCACCGCCTTTGGAAGTGGTTTGCAGTAGCGCAAAGCGGCGTAAAACTCGGCCACAAAGTGCTCGACCTGGCCGCAGGAAGTGCCGATCTATCAATTAAATTTGCAGAAAAGGTAGGCGACGAAGGCTTGGTATTTGTCACCGACATTAATGCCGACATGCTCGAACAAGGGCGTCGACGTATGGCCGATGCTGGGCACGCAGGTAATGTCCAGTTTTGTTTAGTTAATGCAGAGCAATTGCCGTTTCCAGATAATTATTTTGACGTCATAAGCATCAGTTTTGGGCTACGTAATGTGACCCATAAGGACGTTGCGCTAGCAGAAATGTATCGTTGTGTTAAGCCAGGTGGCCGAGTTTTAGTGCTTGAGTTTTCGCAACCGACCAATCCGACGTTTCGTAAGATTTACGATACCTATTCATTCAACGTCATACCTAAATTAGGCGAGATTATCTCCAAAGATCGTGAGAGCTACCAATACCTAGTAGAGTCTATTCGCCAGCACCCACCGCAAGAAGAGCTTAAGCAAATGATGTTAGACGCCGGCTTTGATCGTGCTCGTTATCACAACCTAACCGGCGGTGTGACCGCACTTCATATGGCATACAAGTACTAGGCTGATGTTACTGAATATACTAGAACTCGCCATTAATGGTGCTTTGGACTTTGACCCTCGAGCACAGCGCGATTTGGCTAAGTTGCATGGTAAAACCATGACCCTAGAGATAAAGCCAATCCCACAGAAAATTTCAATTAGCCCAATGCAGCATGGCTTAGAGTTTTCCAACGAATCAGAGTCTACTGACGTAACTCTTAGCGCAACTATCGGTGCCCTGGTCAAGATAGGTCGCGATGGATTTGATGACGCTGAATTAGAATCTGGTGAGCTTGAAATCAATGGCGACCCAATTGTTGGCCAGCGCTTTGCGCGCATATTGTCGCAACTGGATATAGATTGGGAAGGTCTTTTGGCCCAGCGCATAGGCGAAACACCGGCCGTGCTGATTAGCGGTGGTTTCGGTAAAGCAAAGGAAATGGCGCAAGAATCCAAGAGTATGTTTTCAAAGCACTTAAGGAACTTACTGACCAATGAAATGGGCTTGGTTGCGGCTAAATCAGATATAGAGCCATTTTTAGACGACGTAGACACATTGCGGGCAGATGCTGACCGCCTTCAAGCGCGGATCCAGCGAATTAAAAAAAGCATCTAAACACACCAATTAATTTATTATGAGTCGTCTATCCTCCACCGCGCCGTTACTACGCCTATTGCAGATACGTCGGGTGATAAAAAAGCACGGCCTCGCCGATCTCTTAGGCGAACTAAATTTATCCGGTAGCGCTCGCTTGGTTAGCCGGCTATTGTTTGGAGCGGCTGGAAAAACCGCCCAAGATCGTGCGGTGAGAATACGGCTCGCTCTAGAAGAGCTAGGACCTATTTTTATTAAACTGGGACAGGCTCTCTCAACCAGACCTGATTTACTGCCGCAAGATATCGCGCAAGAGCTAAGCAAATTACAGGACCAGGTTCCGCCTTTTTCTGGTAAAGACGCATTGTCCATCATTGCTGAAGCTTATGGCGACGATCTTAATGATATTTTCGAATCAATTGAAGAACAACCCATGGCTAGTGCGTCGGTTGCGCAAGTGCATGTAGCCCAGCTCAAAGACGGTTTAGCCATAGTCGGCAAGAATGGCGAAAAGCGCCATCAAGTCATTATTAAGGTGCTGCGCCCGGGTGTAAAAGAGATTATCGATCGCGACGTTTCGGTGATGTATTTCTTTGCTAAAAAATTACAACGCCATTGGACCCGCGCTCAGCAGTTCAAACCATTAGAGGTTATTCGTGACTACGACAACACTATTCACGGTGAACTCGATTTGCGTCAAGAAGCAGCCAATTGTTCGCAAATGGCGGCTAACTTCGAAAACAATGATCTAATCTATGTGCCGACAGTGTATTGGGATTACACGCAAACCCAAGTAATGGTGATGGAGAGGATATACGGCACCTCTGTACGCGATATTGAGCAGCTAAAAGCGCTCGGCTACGACATGCAGCAACTCGCAGCCGATGGGGTTGAGACCTTCTTCAAGCAAGCTTTTGAAGATAATTTTTTTCACGCCGACATGCATCCAGGCAATATCTTCGTTTCAGATAGAGGCAAATGGATAGCAATAGACTTTGGCATCATGGGCGTGCTGGGTGAGTCCGACAAACAATACCTTGCCGAAATGCTGCTTGGATTTTTCCATCGAGACTATCGCACGATAGCCGAATCCCATTTGCGTGCCGGATGGATTCCCGCGGAGACAAATATTGCCGAGTTTGAGTCCGCGATTCGTATGGTCTGCGAACCTAACTTTGCAAAACCCATCAGTGACATCTCCTTTGGTCTAGTATTAATGCAATTGTTTCAAACCATACAGCGTTTTGAAATGCCCGCTCAGCCACAATTGGTTTTGTTGTATAAAACACTGCTTAATATCGAAGGCTTGGGTCGCCAGCTCTATCCTCAGCTTAATTTATGGGACACAGCCAAACCGTTTCTTGAAAACTGGATGAAGCAACAGCTGTCACCGCAGGGCTTACTACTGGATCTGAAGCGTGATTGGCCTCGCTGGCGAGCACTGCTAGCCGACCTACCAGAGCACTTGACTCGGCTCACAGAACAATCAAAGCTTACTGGTCAACAACAGCAGCTTGAGTTAGAACAGAAAGCTAAGCACGCTCAGCAACAGCGGTTATCAGCTTTTCATCAGCGTTTAGGATTAGCCACAGCACTAGTATCTGGATTGTTGGTGATCGCAACTGAAAATGCCTGGGTGCTTGAATCACCGCTAACATTGGCTGCTCCCTGGATGGTTGGGGTAGGATTAGTGTGGGCATATTGGCAGTCTCGGTAGATAGAAACAAAGCCGACTAAGGATAAAAAGGCCTTACCAACACAGCGCGGTTGCATTATCACCGACAAAGCGTGTATCTTATTAACAGGTCGAATCTAGCAGATTCTCAATTTTGGGACAGCATTCGTACTAACTATTTACATTTACGTTATTAAAACCTAGATTTAATAGGTGGGAGATAAAATGGGACTATTTGATTTTGCAGCTAATATCGGCAAGAAGGTTTTCGGCATTGGAGACGCAAATGCTGCCGAGCAGATTAAGGAAAACATAGAAGCAAACAACCCTGGTGTTACTGATTTATCGGTTGCTCTAGACGACGAAATTTGTACCGTCGGTGGCACTTGTGATTCAATTGAAGCCAAAGAAAAAGTGGTTCTAATGACCGGCAACATGAAAGGCGTTGGCTCGGTGAATGGTGATAGCCTAAAGGCTCCAACTCCAGCTCCAGAAGCGCCAGAACCAGAATATTACGTAATTGAGAGCGGTGATACGCTCTGGGCTATTGCAGCGAAGTTCTTAGGAAGCGGCAGCAAGTATCCAGTTATATTTGAAGCCAATCGCGAAGTAATTGAAGACCCCGACAAAATTTTTGTCGGTCAAAAAATTCGTATTCCTAGATAGCAGCTTAGTATTCCAGGTAAAAATCGCCCAGCAGAGGCATTAAAGGAAACGTCTCCTTTAATGCCTAGTTGCTCGATGTAAGACACGGAAGTCACAAATAGGGCAGTTACGCGCCACTATCGTGCTTAGTGCGCCCTTATTGCTTAAAATATAGGCGATTGCGCATTGAAATCTCACATTGACAACTCTATACTGTTAATCCCGAGTAATTTACTAGGGATTACCCTTTCTTTTTATTCGTGGAATCAGAGATTCCCGGGCTGAAGGCTTTTTATTCGCGGAATCAGAGATTCTCGGGCTGAAAGCTTTTTATTCGCGGATTCAGAGATCCTCAGGCTAAGGGCTTTTTATTCGCGGAATCGTAAATTCCTGAGCTAAAGGCTTTGAAACGCCCTTATTAATTTTGGTTTGACGGTTGCAGAATGAAATTAACAACTAAAGGCCGCTATGCGGTTACAGCCATGGTCGACCTTGCATTGCACGCAAAGATAGATTGTGTAACTTTGACGGAGATTGCTGAGCGTCAGGCTCTTTCTCAGGCGTATTTAGAGCAGCTTTTTGGGAGTTTGCGAAAAGCCGGTTTAATTACGTCTGTACGCGGACCAAAGGGCGGTTATCGTCTGGCACGCGAAGATAAACTAATTTCCTTGGCTGACATATTAGTGGCGGTGGAGGAGCAAATAGATATGACCTGTGGAAATGGCAATTGTGGGCACGACGACCCATGCTTAACCCACAGCCTTTGGAATAACTTAAGCCAGGAATTATTTGAGTTTCTGGATAGCAAAAAACTCAGCGATTTAGTTCGCAGTCGTTATGTACAAATCATGGCGACCAAACAGGATGTCACTCAGATAGGTGACATCCCGATTCATATAGGTAATCACAATGTCTAAGGCAGTAGAAGTTCCTGAATCTGACGAAAAAAACCGCGACCTAAAAGAACTGGTCAAACGCGAGTATAAAGAGGGCTTTGTCACCGACATTGAGTCCGATACAATTGCTCCGGGACTCAACGAGCACACGGTTCGACTGATTTCAGCGAAAAAGAACGAACCCGAGTTTATGCTCGAGTATCGTCTGAAAGCGTTTCGTCGCTGGCAGAAAATGACGGAGCCTGATTGGGCGCATATCGATTATCCAAAAATAGATTTGCAAGCTATCTCCTACTATTCAGCGCCCAAGGAAATGCCTAAGCTTGAAAGCCTAGACGACGTTGACCCAAAATTATTGGAAACCTATTCGCGTTTAGGTATTCCACTTGAAGAACAAAAAATGCTCGCCAACGTTGCAGTAGACGCCGTATTTGACAGTGTTTCTGTGCGCACTACTTTCCGATCAACTCTATCTGAAGCCGGCGTTCTGTTTATGCCAATTTCAGAGGCGGTACATGAGCACCCTGAGCTAATTAAAAAATACCTGAGCTCGGTAGTGCCAGTACAAGACAATTACTTTGCGGCGCTTAACTCAGCCGTATTTAGTGACGGCTCATTTGTCTACATTCCAAAAGGCGTCCGCTGCCCAATGGAGCTTTCGACGTATTTTCGTATCAACGAAATGAACACGGGCCAATTTGAGCGCACGCTTATTATTGCCGAAGAAGGCGCCTACGTAAGCTACCTTGAAGGTTGTACAGCGCCACAACGTGATGAGAACCAATTACACGCGGCAGTGGTTGAACTAGTTGCGCATAAAGATGCCGAGATTAAATACTCAACCGTACAAAATTGGTATCCGGGCGACGAGAATGGCAAAGGCGGAATTTTCAACTTTGTGACCAAACGTGGTATCTGCAAAGGCGATAACGCGAAGATTTCATGGACCCAAGTCGAGACAGGTTCAGCAATTACTTGGAAATACCCAAGCGTGGTTCTGCAAGGCGATAACTCGGTAGGTGAATTTTACTCAGTGGCATTAACGCATAACAAACAGCAAGCGGATACTGGCACTAAGATGATTCATATGGGCAAAAACACGTCTAGCACAATCATTTCCAAAGGTATTTCAGCGGGCCATGGTCAGAACTCTTATCGTGGCTTAGTAAAAATTCTGAAGGGTGCGGACAATGCACGTAACTTTTCACAATGCGACTCATTGTTGATGGGTGATCGTTGTGGTGCGCATACGTTTCCGTATATGGAGGTGCTTAATCCTACCGCCAACCTTGAACACGAAGCAACTACATCAAAAATATCCGAAGACCAATTGTTTTACTTAAAGCAGCGCGGCCTAGGTGAAGAAGCAGCGGTGTCGATGATTGTTAACGGCTTTTGTAAAGAAGTTTTCCGTGAACTACCGATGGAGTTTGCAGTTGAAGCCCAGAAATTATTAGAGATTTCATTAGAAGGCGCAGTAGGCTAGTCACGCTCTTGCGCTGATTTGGATTAGCAAAATTAAATTTAGAATTCACTCTTAAACAAAAAATACACAATGTTAAAAGTTACAGATTTACACGTATCCGTTTTCGATACTCCGATATTAAAAGGCTTGAACCTGGAAGTTAATGCGGGTGAAGTTCATGCCATTATGGGACCGAACGGTTCTGGCAAGAGCACGCTTTCAAACGTGATCGCGGGTCGACCCGGCTATGAGATCACCCAAGGTTCAATCGAATATATGGGCAAAGACCTAAGCGAACTAGAGGCTGAAGAGCGCGCTTGTGAAGGCGTTTTCCTGGCTTTTCAATACCCGGTAGAAATACCCGGCGTCAGCAACATGGCGATGCTTAAGGCAGCAGTCAACTCGATGCGTAAATATCGTGGTGAAACTGAAATGACTGCCGGAGAGTTTCTTAAGATTATTAAGCAAAAAGCTGAAATGGTTGAAATGAAGCAGGAGTTTCTTAAACGTTCGGTTAACGCAGGTTTTTCTGGTGGAGAGAAAAAGCGTAACGAGATTCTGCAAATGGCAATGTTAGAACCTAAATTGGCGCTGCTTGATGAAACCGATTCAGGTTTAGATATTGATGCTTTAAAAATTGTGTCACAAGGCATCAACGCTATGCGTTCGCCAGACCGCGCAATAATTTTAGTAACGCATTATCAACGACTACTTGACTACATCGTACCTGATCAAGTGCACGTACTAGCCGATGGTAGAATCGTTAAGTCGGGTGATAAATCTCTAGCCTTGGAACTTGAAGAAAAGGGCTATGGTTGGATCGAAGACGGGCTCCAGGAAGCAAGCTAATGAGTATTGCAGCAGAAAAAACCGAAAACTGGTTAGCTGGCTACGCAGATCAGCGGCTTATGGGTGAATCCCTCCCTTGGTTGCTTGAGCAACGTCGCCAAGCGCTGACCCATTTTGAAGAGATTGGCCTGCCTGGTGTGCGTGATGAGAAATGGCGTTATACCAATTTACGAGCGCTAAAAAGCAACTTGTACCAACTTGCCAGCAAAGGTAGTAAATCGAATATTCAATTACCCCAGGCCACGGGTGCTCGCTTAGTGTTCATTGATGGTTATTTGGACACTGAGCAGTCAAATGTGCCAACGGTTTCTGGTTTGGAATTTGTGAGCCTCGAGACAGCTTTAGCTACTGCCAGCGACGATCCTGCATGGGAAAACAATTTTGGTGCCTGTCTGCCGGACGAAACGCACGGCTTTACTGCGCTGAATACCGCGTATTGCCAAGACGGTTATGTGGTTAAGCTGGATAACAACGCCGTAGTAGAAGGCGTCTTAGAAGTTTATTTTGTTGCCAGTCAAGCTGACACTCTAAGCCATACACGCAACTTAATCATTGCAGGCACTAATAGCCAATGCACTATCGTAGAACGCCATGTCGGTAGCGATGGCAACATGTATTTAAATAATAGCATCACCGAGATTATTGCTGGCGATGGCGCGCATATAGATCACTATAAAATTCAGCAAGAGTCGAACGACGCGTTTCACATTGGCGGTGTGTTTATTAACCAAGCCGCTAACTCCAATGTACAAACCCACAACGTGGCATTAAGTGGTTTGGTCACCCGCAACGATACCAACTGTAGTCTACTGGGGCAGGGTGGGCATGTTGAAATGAACGGCTTGGTGCTTGGCAAAGGGCGTCAACACATCGATAACCACACTGAAATCAATCACGCTGTGCCAAACTGCACCAGTGATGAATACTATAAAACCATTTTGGATGATAGTTCGCGTAGCGTATTCCGTGGCCGAATCATCGTCGCACAGGACGCACAGCTCACCGTCGCTGATCAACAAAACAATAATCTTTTGTTGTCAAATCAGGCAGAAGCGGATACTAAACCACAGCTAGAAATCTATGCCGATGATGTTAAGTGCTCGCACGGCGTAACCGTTGGGCAACTCGATCCTAGTTCGATGTTTTACTTGCAGTCACGTGGCATTGATAAAGTATCTGCACGAGCCTTGCTGACCTTTGCCTTTGCCAATGAAGTAATACAACGAGTAAGAGTAGACTCCGTTCGCGACGAAATAACCCAAATTATTGCTGGCCAGTTACTAAGCGGCTTGGAAGAATTACTATGAGTATGGCGGCGGTAAAATCAGACGACGTAGGCTTTAACGTAGAGCAAGTTCGCAGGGACTTCCCTATTCTTAAGCAAAAAATTTGCGGTCATCCATTGGTTTATCTAGACAATGGTGCGTCTACCCAAAAGCCGCAAAGTGTAATCGATACTATTTCAGGTTTCTATGAAAATGATTACTCAAACGTGCATCGTGGTATCCACGAATTAAGTCAGCGTGCAACCGATCGCTTTGAATCAGCGCGCCGAACGGTTCAAAAGTTTATTAATGCTCAAAGCGACGCCGAAATTATATTTACTAGTGGCACCACCGAATCTATTAATTTGGTTGCCCATAGCTTTGTGCGGGCGAATTTCAATGCGGGTGATGAAGTACTGATCTCCGCTATGGAACACCACTCGAATATCGTGCCCTGGCAGTTACTGGCCGAGCAGATCGGCATTGTCCTTAAGGTTATCCCGATTAATCAAAAGGGCGAACTGATTTACCAAGAGTTTGAAGCTCTGCTCAGCGAAAAAACTAAATTATTAGCGATAACTGAGTTATCAAACGCGCTTGGCACGATCACTCCATTAAAGAAGATGATTGATGCCGCGCATGCTAAAGGCGCAAAAGTATTGGTCGACGGTGCTCAAGCTGTCGCACACACACAAGTCGATGTGCGCGCATTAGATTGCGATTTTTATGCTTTCTCAGGACATAAGTTATTCAGCCCAACTGGAATTGGTATTCTGTACGGCAAGCGCGAGTTGCTTGAGGCAATGCCGCCTTACCAAAGCGGCGGTGATATGATCAAGGTGGTTAGCTTTTCCGGCACTACCTACAACGAGCTTCCATATAAGTTTGAAGCAGGTACGCCAAATATTGCAGGGGCCATTGGTCTTGCCGCAGGAATCGACTATTTAAACAATATAGGGATTGCTGCGATAGCGCAGCATGAACACGAATTGCTAGAGTACGCGACTGAAAAGATGCTTGAAATTGAAGGACTTCGAATTATCGGTACAGCCGCAGAGAAAGCGAGTATCTTGTCATTTGAAATAGACGGCGTGCATGCGTCAGACCTAGGCACCTTATTAGATTCGCAAGGCGTGGCAGTTCGCGTCGGCCACCACTGTGCTATGCCTGTGATGGAGTTTTTCGGGGTCAGCGCAACGACTCGAGCGTCTATGGCGCTCTACAATAATAGGGCCGATATTGATGCCTTAGTTGCTGCTACCATCAAGGCGTCGGCGATGCTGACTCAATAGTTAATCAATACTGATAGATAGAATAAAATGAATGATCAAGAACCCGTTTGGAGTTTCGAAAACCCCAACCCTGATAGTGCCCCTAAGATAAAAGTAGAAACGCCAAACACGGGTGTTCCACCTACGCCCGAGTCATTGGGACCAGCGATCATTGAAGCATTGCGTACAGTTTATGACCCTGAGATACCGGTTAACATTTACGATCTTGGGCTGATCTATAATTTTGAAGTAGATGATGACTTCTTTGTAGAAGTGGCAATGACACTGACCGCTCCGGGTTGCCCAGTTGCCGAGACCTTCCCTGGTATTGTGGAGAATGCAGTAAAAAGCGTGGTCGGCGTCTCTGACGCAAGGGTTGAACTCACCTTTGAACCCCCTTGGACTATGGCTAATATGTCAGAAGAAGCAAAGCTCGAACTAGGGATGATTTAAAGGACTACTGTGGTAGAAAATTAATAAAAGGAAGTGACTGAGAAACCACAAATCATCTGCGTATTGGAAGATGCTCAGCTCGCTCATCGATCAGGTGATTTTGTAAATGCTCTAAAGTTTTATGAGCATTTTTTCGATCACGCCCTCGACGAAGACCCTTACGCCTTATACGGGGTGCGTCTTTCTCATTGCCTGCAAGGTTGGGCCGATCTCGCAGCGCAGTTCCCAGGCGCAAAGAGTCGCTTAGAATATAAGAAACGGGATTCACTGGATATTTTCTTACAGCACAAAGATCCTGAGCGGTTTCACGACTATTTTAGTATCTGTCGACACCTCGGGCTTGAATCAGACGCCTTAGGAGAGTTTTTGAAACTACACAAGCAGCTACCCAAAACTGCGGCTAAACTGGTTAAGTACCTATGGGATGACTTGATCAATGCTGAACAATGGTCGACCTGCAATGAATTACTGGTCGAGCCCGCGCAAAAAATGGATGAATTGTTTTCAGTTTATGACGAAGCTGCTCGACTCAAGGAGTTTGACCCTGCGTTCGACAATATTAAGTTCGACCAACATATCGTAGATACATTGCTACAGGATGTTCAAAACTTAGTTTTGGTATTACGCCAAGGCGATCGCGGTGACGATATTGCCTCTGCTCATCGACAGTTTAGTCTAGGAGTACAGGCGCGTGATCATGCCACGCTGCATAAACAAGTTCATGCCAAGGCCAGCTTTTTGTTTGCACATCATTAAACTCCATCGCGCGCTTACCCTAGACCGGCCTCATACATCGGTAATCTCATCTGCCCCACCATTCGCGCTATAATTCCCAATCAATAAATAATTGAACAGAATCACTATGAATAATACCCAATTCACGGAAAACGGTCTCTACTATCGCCAATGGCCAACGACACAGGTAATCGACAGTAAAACAGTGTTATTAGTGCACGGCTTAGGCGAACATTGCGAGCGCTATGGCCCGCTTGCTGGCGCGTTGAATGATGCTAGTTATAATGTATGTTCAATGGATCTACCGGGTCACGGCAAGTCCGAAGGTACTCGCGGTCATATTGATAGTTTTAAGGACTACCATCAAGCCGTACTGGGTCTTCGAGCGAAAATTGATGACTGGTACCCAAATCAAAAAGTGTTTCTTTTGGGGCATAGCATGGGCGGTCTGATAGCGACACAGTTGTTGCTCGATCACCAAGACCTTTTTGCAGGCGCACTTTTATCCGGCGCAGCAATTCAAAGTCCCCAAACACCGCCAGGCTGGCAAATTGGCTTGATGAAGCTTGTATCTAAAGTAGCACCAAAAGCGGGCATGCTCGACCTAGATGCTTCAAAAATTAGTCGCGACCCAGAGGTAGTTAAGACCTATATGAATGACCCGTTGGTAAACAAGGGCAAGCTTAGCGCAAAGTTTTTGGTAGCGATGTTTGGCGCCATGAATGAATGCCAAAGTCGAGCGAGCGCCATCAACTTGCCAATCAGAATCATGCACGGTAGCGGTGATGTAATGACGGCCTCTGCCGGCTCTGAACTGCTCTACAATAAGATATCGTCCTCTGACAAAGAACTAAAAATTTACGATGGCTTATTCCATGAAATATTCAATGAACCTGAAGCGCCTGAAATTTATAAGGAAGTTATAGATTGGTTGGACAAGCGCGGCTAACAGCGTTGCGCTTTAGCGTAGACAAGGTTCAGAAGCAAAAGCTTAAAGAGAATACTTTTGAGCAATATTCTAATATTTGGAAATGCCGGCTCGGGAAAATCGACCCTAGCTAGAAAGCTTTGGCAAAATTCTGACCTGGCCCATTTAGATTTAATAGCTTGGCAGCCATCGTCTCCGCCCCTGCGGAAGCTTCTGTGCTGAAAATTGCTTAGTTTATGGGGTCGCATAAAGACTGGGTGATAGAGGGTCGCTATACCGATTTACTTGAGACCCTCGGCCCATATTCGACTGAAATAATTTTCATGAACTTACCTCTCGAAACTTGCGTCGAGAATGCCAAGCGACGCCGATGGGATCCACGTAAATACGAATCTGCACATGCTCAAGACGCCAACTTACAAATGCTGTTGGAATGGATTGCACAGTACCCCAGCCGAACAGATAACTTTTCCGAAGCTTCACATCTGGCCTTATACCAACAACATACAGAGCAAAAACGGATGATTGTGACGAATGAGTGAAGCCTAAGTGTTGGTATTGCATAAATCTGCCGAGCTATCTGCCTGCAGGAACTACCGCTATGCGTTGTGGCGCAGCTGGGACGATTCAAAACCTAGAGTGATGTTTATTGGGCTAAATCCATCTACCGCAGACGAAGCACAGGATGACCCTACCTTAAGAAGATGCATGAATTATGCACAGACCTGGGGGTATGGCAGCGTTTGTATCACCAACCTTTTTGCCTTTCGAGCCACAGAACCAAATGATATGAAGAACGCAAAAAACCCAATTGGCCCTGACAATGATAAATGGCTTAAGAAGTTAGTTGGTGAGTCCAGTTTAATTGTAGCGGCTTGGGGCAACGACGGCAGTTTTTTAAACCGATCTACTCAAGTCAGAAAATTTCTACCCCCGCTACATTGTTTGAAGTGTAATAAGTCAGGCGAACCCGCGCACCCTCTTTATCAAAAAGCGAATTTGAGCCCAATAGCATTGGCATAGGATGACAACTTAATAACTACTCGCTGCCACCTTCGTCACATTCCTTCAGCCCCTGTTTAAAACACTGACTAAAGTGTTCAGCTTGTTGAATTCGTTTTTCGGTTCTGGAGTAAGGAGGGAGTAAAAAACCCGAAATGCCTAACAATCAATTTATTGTATCTTATTTTCGCTACTGCCCCTTTTGAGCTTTCCATTGCTTTGTTGTTGAGTGTCCTTCGCCCTACCGAGTCGGAAGGAGTCTATAATCCCAACAATCCAAACAATAATCAAGACAGTCGTTGCTGTACTTAGTTGCTGCGCTAGCGCGTCTGACTGCGGTTGTAATAACAGCTGCCGAATTACCGCGATATCAGGTCCAATTTGACCACTAATAATTTTGTCTGTTATCGCCATTGCACGAGCCATAATATTTCCTACTACAATAAATAGCGCCCACGTCGCGATAGCAACTAAAACACAACCTGAAATCCTTTTTTCTAAGTACAGATGACCAACACCGGGGTAGATGAAGGCTGAGATTAAGGCCGACTTATTGGCTTCTTTCATATTAGACCTTTAGGTTCATTTCAAACGGTGCATGCACTCACCCCAACCCTCTTTGTGTTTTTGTGGCCCAATGCCAATACCGAGGGTTGAGAAGATAGCCCCGGGGCAAATAAGTTTACTTAATCTGGAAACACTTCGTCCAATCGAAATTTCTGTATGCCCGATTTAGGCTGGGTACTTTCGGCCACCATTTTTTCCGCAACCTCTGCTCCATAGATTGGCCGATAACGCCTTAAACCTGGCAACTTGCAAATCAACGGCAGGACTTTGCTTGCTATGTCTTCAGCGGCCCGACTTGAATGGCGATTACCCAACAATAAAGATGGTTGAAAGATGCTGATCTGGAAAAACCTTAAGGCCTGTATTTTGTCCTCTAACTCGCCTTTCATTTTCAGATAGGGGCTAAAGCTCCTTGAGTCAGCCCCACTTGAAGAAACCAATAGTAAATGATCTACGCCCTGCTGCGCTGCTAGTTTGGCCGCCTGATATTGGTAGTCTAAATCAACCACGCGCTGCGCTTGTATAGAGCCCGCTTGTTTTAATGTCGTTCCTAGACAAGAAAACAACATATCGCCTTTGAACAAAGATGTAAAATCGGCCAAGCGATCAAAGTCAACGACATGACTTTCAAGCTTTTCAGAACCCTGTTGCTCTGACTGGCGTAGGGCTCGACGGGTCAGGGTAACCACCTTACTAATGTACTTAGCCTCAATCAATTGCGCCACTACTTGCGAGCCAACTAATCCAGTTGCACCTATAACGATTGCCGTCTTACTCATATTTTTCACCTATCTTGTGTCGCCGTTACTGGTTTCTATCGGCAATGTATGGTCGGCTCCCCATTCGGACCAAGAGCCATCATAGACAGCGTTATTGTGGTAACCGATTAGCTCTGCAGCGAGCATCACAATGCAGGCCGTCATGCCAGAGCCACAGCTGAACGTAAGCTCTTGCTGTTGCTTGATTCCGCTATTTCTGAATATCTCTCTCAGCTCATCAGCACTACGATACCTACCCTGCTTGAGAACACTCGGGTAGGGCAAATTAACTGATGACGGAATATGCCCCGCACGTAATCCGGCTCGTGGTTCTGCTTCTAAGCCTAAAAACCTTGCGTTTGACCGTACATCAACGACGGCGATATTAGTTTGGTCGATACTAGCTAAAACTTGCCGGCGGTCGGCAACGTGCTGAGCTTGATAGCTCACGCTATAGTTACCTGTCCCAACGGCATCACTCAACGTCCCTTGGGTTGCATAGGCACATTGCTCCCAGGCATCAAGGCCACCATCCAAAACGTACACTGCTTGTTGCCCCATGCTTCTAAACAGCCACCAAGCTCTGGGCGATGAATACACGCCTCGTGCATCATAGATTGCGATCACGCTGTCAGAATTTATGCCTAATAGCCTGACTTGTTCTAAGAATAATTCGGGCTTTGGTAGGGTGTTGCTCTGATCGCTATCAAAATCGCAAAACACATTCTCTAAATCGAACTGAATTGCGTCAGGCAAGTACCTGCGATCTGGATCCAATGCCTCACCGGTTACGGCCTTGTTAACAGAGGCATCCAAAATCACCAGTCTGGGATTATCTAGATTTTGCTTTAGCCAGCGTGACGAAACAATTGGAGAATTATTTAGCATGTCGAAAATAATCTACAGACTATACGCCAAGGTCTTTATTTTGCTCTGCTACATAGACTTTACATGCCTGCCAGTCAGCTTGATAGTAGTGACTAATTTCAATCAGTCGGTCTTTATCAATCAATGGCTCGTCTGACAACCATGAATCCGGTGCAAAGCGAGCCAGCCGCATAAAAATAGCAGAAGACCATAACAAGGCTTTGTACTTAAAGAAATTCAAAAAACTATCGCCCTGCGGTGTTTTGTTTTCATGAATATTGTTGTTGGCATCGTTGCCATTAAAGAAATCAGCAAACTGGCGACGTAGGCGCAATTGTTTATCGGTGTACGACTTGTGAACTATTTTATGACTGAGTGCGTTTTTATCAATGCCACACTCTAGCGCTGCACAAAGAGTAGCGATATAGGCATCAGGGTCTTCGAGATAGTCTTCGAAGATCAATACAATTGGTTTCTCACCCGTCGTTTCTTCAACATGACGTATCAACCGCATGTATTCAAATTGCTCGAGCTTCCAGGTACCTTGATCATTCTCTAGATCAAGAAACTGGCGAAACCGTACGGTATGCCCCTTTTTTGCGTGCAGGCGATAATTGGAGGCAACCAAAGTATCGTGGCGACGCAGGGAAATAATAATACGGCTGCCAAACACACGTTTTACGTCGTCGGCCCGAGTGAATATATGCTTACCCGATTCACGCGACATTAAAATCTTATCTGCTTTAAAGCGCTTCTTCTCACTCTCACGAACGCGAAAGCGATTGCGCGGAATATATTGCAAACCAGTTAACGCAGGGAAGACTGATTTTTGCAGGAAGGTCGATGCCGCTCTGGCGTATCCAATGTGAAAATAGGTGACTGGTTCAGACATAATTAGTTTTTTACACAGCTAATTCATTTCGAACAGCATTGTGGTTAAGTGAGATGGAAGAGTTACTATCGCGCTATTATAGAGTAAATTACCTTGCCAAGTAGCTGCTGTATTATGCGCGCCTTACTCGGTTACCTTAGGTTCGGACACAGCATTTAACTCACATTGCCAATAGCCCACATCAACCCAATTCCCGAACTTAAAGCCTACTTGGCTAAAGTGCGCAACTTTACGCATCCCAAACTTTTCGTGCAAGGCAATACTTGCCGCATTAGGCAGAGAAATACCGGCGATCGCGACATGGTATGAGGCCTGCCTCAGCCGTTCAAAGAGCTGGTTATATAGCCCTGACGCAAGGCCTTTACCCGCCGCGTCTGAGCCAAGGTAAACCGTGACCTCGGCGGTATAACGATAAGCACAACGGCCTTTCCATTTGCTGGCATAAGCATAACCCAATACCAAATCACTCTCATCTACGACTACCAAGTAAGGAAGTTGTGCAGCTAGCGTTTCCGCAATTCGTTGTTGGATATCAAGCGCAGTGACCGCCTCCTCTTCAAACGTGATTATCGTGGTGGCTATGTAATAACTATATATCTCGGCAATAACAGTCGCGTCTTTATTTTCTGCAGCTCTAATCTTCATAGATTATTTTGCCTCAAAATCTTTCAAACCCAGTACAACCGCCGCGCCAAAAAATAAGCTGCCTGATATCTTGTTGAAATATGCCCCAATAGAACCGCTAAGTTTACGCGCGAAATACGCAGCGAATTTTCCGTACCAGCACAAAAACAAACCGTCAATCAGTAAATAACTCACGCTTAATACCAAAAATTGAGGCACTAGAGGCTCATTTGCGACAATGAATTGTGGGAACAAGGCGGCAAAAAAAAGGATCGCCTTAGGATTCGCTGCTGAAGTAATAAAGCCTTGCCAGTAAAGGGCCCGCACCGATCTTCTAGCACCCGTGTTCACCGAACCGTGCGTGCGCGAAAAAATCAACTTCAGCCCTATGTACGCTAAGTACGCAACTCCAGCCCATTTGATAAAAACGAACACCTGCTGAAATTGAGTCAGTATGCTCACCAAACCAATGCTTGCAGCAATCATCTGTAGTAAATTTGCCGAAAGATCGCCGGCAGCCGTGGCCTTGGCTTTATTAAAACCGTTAGCGATGCTGTTCGATAACATCAATAGGTGGCTCGGCCCCGGTGTGCTCATAAACGTGAGCACGGTACCGAGGTAGAGCAACCATAGATCAATACTCAAAGGTGAAGGCTGACTTATTTGGCCATTAAATCCATTAACGCCAGCACTGTGGCCTCTACGCCGGCGGTCACGGCTGGCTCAGGGGTGATTTTAAACAGAGGGCTGTGGTGGCTTGGCACCGGTGGCCCACCGGCTGCAGCAGCGGCGAAGTCGGCTTCGGGAGTTCCGCCAATAGCAAAGTAGACACTAGGAATATACGGGTCAGTGGTGAAAAACGGATAGTCTTCTGCGCCCATGCCTTTATTTGGCTTCTCGCTCAACACGCTCTTGCCCATTTTGTCAGACCAAACAGCGCGCAATCGTTGCGCCAGTTTTGCATCATTGATGGTAGGCGGGACACTCTCATTAGAAACCGTAACCTCTGGTAACTTGTCATCAGGAAGCCCTGCAACACGACCCATATTTACCGCGATACGCTGGATACCATCGAGTAAGGTTTTACGGGTTTCTAAGCTGGTATTGCGAACAGTCAATTGCAGTACTGCTCTATCTGAGATGATGTTGTGCTTAGTCCCGGAATGAAAAGAGCCAACTGTAACTACACCAGGATCTCGTGGTGGTAGCTCACGGGCAACCAAAGTTTGTAAGGCCATCACGATTTGTGCGCCTAATACAATAGGGTCTTTGCCTGCGTGTGGGCTGGCACCATGAGCGCCGACCCCATGAATAACAATGTCGACCGTATCTGCACCAGCATAAGGGCTGCCATCAGTAACACCAATTTTTCCAGCCTCGATACCAGAAGTTACATGAAACGCCAAACCATAATCAGGCGTACCAAATCGTTTATACAAATTGTCCTCCATCATCATCTTGGCGCCGATAACACGCTCTTCCGCGGGCTGCACAATCAGCATTAAAGTACCTGACCATTGATTTTTATTGGCTTGCATATAACGTGCAGTGCCGACCAAGCTAGTGATATGAACGTCATGCCCACAGGCGTGCATGACAGGAACTTGATTGCCGGTGATCGGGTCTTCTTGCATGGCTTTAGAAGCATACGGTAGACCAGTTTTTTCCTCTACGGGTAGGCCATCCATATCTGCACGCATGCTGACTAGGGGTCCGTCACCATTTTTCAGCATGGCCACCACGCCAGTGCCGCCGACACCTTCGGTTACTTCAAAGCCAGCTGCTCTTAACTCGGTTGCCATACGGGCTGCAGTTTGGTTCTCCACCAAGCTCAACTCTGGATTAGCATGAAAGTGTACGAACAGGGGCTCTAAGTAACTTTTGTACTCACCACTGATGGCTTTTGACAAATCGCTGTCGGCCAATGCCATCGTGCTTATTAAGGGGTTCGCTACAGCAAGTGCAGAAACAAAGGCTAATTTATGGATGCGACGCATGTTGATACCTCAATGGGGGGGTTATGTTTCAGAGGCCTCAGAATAGCCCAGGAACGTGGGAAAATTAACTGAAAGGTCTTCAATTGAGGCGAGAAACGCAGTTAACAACCGGTTTATCAACTATAAGTGGAGCCTTTCAGTAATATTTATTCGCTGGTTGAGATCTCTTTGGCTGATAGCTTACCTCAAAGCGTCACATCCTGTTAATATTAAAGGTTCACTATTCTGGGACAAACTATGAGCCAATCAACATCTGTATCTAAGCAAACCTCAACGCACACCTACGTACAAGATGAGCGGAATGAGTCGATCCTGATAAATATCAATGGAGAACTGTTTGCGCGCGAGGAAGCTAAGATCTCGGTGTTCGACTCTGCCTTTATGTTAGGCGATGGCGTTTGGGAAGGGCTACGCGTTCACAATGGAAAAGTCGCGTTTCTACAAACACACCTAGACCGCCTATATGGGGGAGCCAAAGCATTGGATTTTCACCCTGGGTTAACTCAAATTCAATTAATTCAACGAATTCAAGATACGCTCGATGCAAATCATATGCACGAAGGCGTACATTTGCGCCTCATGGTTAGTCGCGGCACCAAGTCTACTCCCTATCAAGACCCGCGCGTGACTATAACGCCACCCACCATAGTAATCATTCCAGAATATAAAGAAGCACTGCCAGATACTGTTGAGAACGGCATCCACTTGTTCACCGTTCATGTGCGCCGTGGCTTCCCCGATGTGCAAGACCCAAAACTAAACAGCCACTCCAAAATCAATTGCATTCTGGCCTGTATTCAAGCAACCAAGGCAGGCGCCGACGAAGCGCTCATGCTCGACCCACATGGATTCGTGGCAACCTGCAATAGTACCCACTTTTTTATTATCAAAGACAATAAGGTCATCACTTCAAGTGGCCAATATTGTATCGATGGTGTGACGCGGGGTGCAGTGTTGAGCATTTGTGAAGAAGAAAATATTGCATCATCGCAAACGAATTTTTCATTGTTCGATGTGTATAGTGCCGATGAGGCATTTGTGACCGGCACTTTTGCAGGCTTAGTGCCTGTTTGCAGTGTCGACGGACGTGAGATTGGTGATGGTAAGCGAGGCCCAATGGTAGAAAAATTACAGCAGTTTTACATGCAGTTACTTGAACGGGAGTGCGCCGATGGCTGATCCAAAAATCACCCGGTTGGCCATGTGGTCTGGCCCACGTAACCTTTCCAGCGCGATGATGCGCGCATGGGAGAACCGCGCCGATACGTGTGTGGTAGACGAACCATTTTATGCCGCATTTTTAAGCTCGTCGACCGTCCGTCACCCAATGCAAGAAGAAGTTATTGCCAGCCAACCGACCAGCACCGTCGAAGTCATTCGCAAAAACTTACAGAATGATCTAAGCGATGGGCATACCATTCAATTTCAAAAACACATGACCCAGCATATAATCGGCGAAGTAGACGAGGTCTGGTTCAAATCGATCAAACATGCTTTTTTGATTCGTCATCCTGCCGAAGTCGTCGCCTCGTATAGCGCTAAGCGCGAATCAGTGACCGCGATGGATATCGGGTTTTTCCAACAAAAAAAACTTTATGACCTGGCAATAAAACATGGATTTAGGCCACCAATTGTCGATGCCGCCGACATTTTAAAAAGGCCCGAAGATTGTTTGAAAGCTTTGTGCGAAAACCTCGGTCTAAGCTTTGACGAAAACATGCTTCATTGGCCAGCAGGAACACGTGATTCTGATGGTGTATGGGCACAACATTGGTACCATAGCGTGCAACAATCTACTGGTTTCGCGCCATATCGTAAAAAGCTAGTAACTTTAAGTCCCATTGAGCAAAAAGTAGTGGATGAATGTATGCCGATCTATACCGAACTACATAAGCAACGCATCATCCCCGCTTGATTACACCAAAAAAAACAGGCGGTTTAATATTCCTTGTTAGCATCACAAACTATTAATGAAGATGGTCGCCAACTATACAACCTAATGCATTAATTACGACTGGAATGGATCGCAAGGCAACAGAAAGTTAATTACTTGACTATTTGGCTATGATGGGTAAATTAGCGCAGCTAGTTCAGGCCAGATTGGCCCTGCATCCTTTGTCCCTATACTTATGAAAAATAGTCTTCTTTCTCTCTACCAAAATATAGTTTTCGAACACTCAAAATTGGTGCTTATTTTAATTGCCCTATTGATAGGGTTTTTATCCCAATATGCCAGTAATTTTCGCTTAGATGCGTCGTCAGATTCGCTCGTTCTTGAAAATGATGAGTCGCTGAAGTACTACCGAAAGGTAGTTAGTAAATACAATACTTCTGATTTTCTAGTACTAACCTATTCACCGTTGCCCACCAGCGGAGACATGTTTAGTGACGAAGTGTTGGCTGATATTAGCAATCTTCGACAGGACATACTCGATCTAGGTAATATCAAATCAATCGTCTCGATTTTAGATGTACCACTTACGCAAAGCCCACCAATTACCTTAGCTGAACTAAATGGCGCGCCGCAACTGCTGTTGAGTGAGAAAACCGACCGCGACCTAGCTAAGATTGAATTAAGGACTAGCCAGCTCTATCGTGATTTATTGCTCAGCCAAGACTTCTCGACCACCGCAGTTATTGTGTCGCTTAACTCCGACCAGCAAGTATCTGCACTATTGGATCAACGAAATAATTTACGTGACCTGCGGTCCAGCGGCAAATTTTCGCCAGAGCAACAATCCAGCTTAGACCAGGTCACTCTAGAGCACCAAGCTAAAGCTGCAGTTTTTCAACAAACACAAAACCAGCTTATTCAAGATGTACGTTCAGCAATAACACCGTATCAAGCCAAGGCGACCATCTTTTTAGGTGGGCTACCGATGATCGTCACCGATTCCATCAGCTATATCCAAGACGATGTAGTGGTATTTGGCTCCGCCGCGCTGTTGGTCATTATTCTGATTTTAGTGATCGCCTTCAGACAGCTAGGCTGGGTGATGATGCCGCTGATCACCTGTTTTACAACCGGTTATATAATGGTCTGCTTGCTTGGGCTGTTAAATTGGCCGATATCAGTGGTCTCTTCCAATTTTCTTTCGCTACTGCTGATAATCACGCTGTCCTTAAACATTCACCTGATTGTTCGTTATCGTGAGTTGAATAAAGACAAGCCCGAAAGCAACCATCTAGCGTTGATTAAAGAAACCGTCGCTTCTAAATTTATCCCTTGTTTTTACACTGCCTTAACCACCATCGTGGCGTTCGCCTCACTGATTGTTAGTGGAATTCGCCCAGTTATCGATTTCGGCTACATTATGTGTTTAGGCATCATGGTCGCATTGCTGACGACTTTTATTTTGTTTCCCGCGTTAGCCTTATTGCTAAAACCAAAGGCGGCTAAAACGAACGGGGACCAATTGAGTAAAGCCCTTCTTAACACAGCCAAAAAACTATACGACCAAGCCACGGGTTCCAGTGTGGCTTTCTTGATCGTAACGTTTTTCGCGATCTATGGTCTGGCGAATCTAACCGTTGAAAACCGCTTTATTGACTACTTTAAATCCGATACCGAAATCTACCAAGGCATGCATCAAATCGATGCCAAACTTGGCGGCACCACACCTTTAGATATTATTATCGACGCCCCCGCCAGCTTTTTTGTAGAACAACAACAAGCTCTCAAAAAACAGGCAAAGCTAAATGCAGCGCAGAACGCCGCAGCTAAGCAAACTTATGAGGATCAGGACTTTGCAGACGAATTTGAAGAGGACTTTTCAAATGAAGGCGAAGACGATTTTGCAGATGAGTTTGAAGACGATTTCATAGACGAGTTTGGAACGCAAAATAGCACCGACTCAAGTGGCAATCTGGCATTCTCGAGCTACTGGTTTAATGAAGCTGGCATTCAAAAAGTGCGAGAGATTCAACAAACCTTAGAAGACCTTCCAGAGACCGGAAAAGTATTATCGCTTGCAACTTCAATTAGTATTTTCGACAACCTGAAAGACGCTCGGCCGATGGACAATATCGATCTGGGCTTTATGTACAACGTACTGTCACAAGAGAATAAAGAGACCCTATTCAAGCCCTATATGTCGCCCGACGGCAACCAGATTCATATCAGCATACGGGTGTTCGAATCACATAAGGGCCTAGACAGAAACAAGCTCATTGGCGATGTTAGGCAACTGCTGATCGACAAGCACGGCGTTGCCGACGAACAAATTAATGTAACTGGCCTTTTAGTGATGTACAACAATATGCTGAACTCGCTATTTAGTTCGCAAATATTAACCCTGGGCACAGTATTCTTGGTGATCATGTTGATGTTCATGGTGTTGTTCAGAAACATCAAGCTGGCCTTAATTACCTTAGTGCCGAATATCTTCTCTGCTGCGGTAGTGCTTGGGCTGATGGGCATTTTCTCCATTCCATTAGATTTAATGACAATTACCATCGCGGCAATTAGCGTGGGCATCGCGGTGGATAACTCAATTCACTATGTCGCACGCTTTAGCGACGAATTCGCGGCTAATCAAGATTATGGCCGCTCTATTGATACCGCTACTAACAATATCGGCCAAGCAATGTTCTACACCACCCTAGTAATCACCGCTGGCTTCTTAATCATGGTGTTTTCGAATTTCGTTCCAACCATGTATTTTGGCATCCTAACCGCTACCGCCATGGTGACAGCCTTAATCGCGAATCTGTTAATGCTACCCATGCTGTTGTCGAGATTTAAGCCGCTTTAGGTCGTTTATCTGGCCTGCACTGAACATTGGTTTCATTGAGGCTAGATGATTGAGTGTTATTAGGGACGTTACCCTTTAATTTTGCGTCATTGAGGGATCTAAAGGGTAACGGACCTAATGCCAAAATAGTCCAGAGAATCTGAATATAACGAAATGGCCCAACAGCAACCAACTGACCATGGCGAAACGCTTCTACCATCAAATAATGCGCAATAGCAAAAGCACTTGCACTGACGCCGAACCAAAGAAGATCCTCATAACGCAGCGCCTGCCATCCCCCGACGGCTGTAACCAATCCCGTTACAGCAAGTATACGGCCGGTGGAAAACACAATTCGCAGATTGGATTCCCCCACCGCCATTTGCCGCGTCACTAGATCACGCGAAGCATCAGCCAGCGCAACGATCAATGGTAATACAACCGTCCAATGCATGGCATCAGTGCCAGGGCGAATAACAAAAAGTACACCAACAAAGCCAATCAACACAGCTCCGAGCCTATGCAAACCCACAGATTCTGATAAGAAGAATCGTCCGAATAACGTCATGAACATCGGTCCAGCAAAAGCAATGGCCACTACTTCGGCAAAAGGCAGATAACGCAAAGAGAATATAAATGCTAAAGCGCCAATTGCATACTATCCACCGCGATAGAAATGCGGCCGCCAACAGGTCGCACCAAGCAGCGGCTCGCCCCGAATACGTATCACTATTGCAGCAATCAATGCGATCAGAACCGCCTGCAAGTATAGTATTCGCCCTACCGGATAATGTGGCACCAACCATTTAGAAATACCATCATTGCTTGTTAGAAATAACCCGGCCGACACCAGGTAAACAATTCCACGTAGCTTATTAACAGGTGCAATGCTCAAATACTTTCTCTTCTCAAGGCTCGACAAAATTTTAAACTTAAAATATGGACGCTCTTATACGCTCATTGTCGATTCAAAACTGACAATGTACATAAGGATGATTGAAAATCATATCGTTCTCTTTACTCTAGACGTTGCCATAATCAACTAATTCCAAGCATCATCATAAGCTTCAACCAGACGAGCGTCAGAACCAACGCCTACACCATTAACAACAACTGTTACCTGAATGCCACGATTAAACTTGGCTACGGCACTACTCAGTTCACTACCACCATTACGGCTTGCCGGAAAGAAACCACCTTTTAGTTTGTAGTCTCCATCCCATGCAGTATTCCGTCTTCTAGCTAGATTATTGGGTGTCCAACCTAAATTATTATCATCCATTTGACGCTTCATATCTGCTGACAAAAGGCGAGCGGTATTTTCTAATCTTTCAAGAAACAACGTTATTTCCCAAGTGGATAAGTGAATACCAGCAGACCCTGGTCGATTAGACCAATTGCCATAAGCTGTTCCGTTCGAGTTGCCTGGAGGAGAAGGATAAAACCGCGTCTCAGCATATTGATCAGGATCCCAACCTACGTTTTTAATACCAACACGCCCTAGCATTTGGTTAACATAGTTAGTGAAAATCCCACTTATCGCATTGTCATTCGTACCGCGATATCCACTTAGATACGCTGCCGTAACACGAGCTAAAGAAAAGTTCGAATTAGAGTAACTATAGCTTTTATCGGCAATATTTATATCCGCCTCAACCATTAGTTTTAGATTGGCCAATGTTTGATTACTCCCTCGAAAACCGCTGGCATGACTAAGCAGTTCTCGAAAAGTAATAGTTCTTACGTTATTCGGAATGTTCCATGAAGGCGGCAAGTAATTTCTTATCGGCGTATTGATATTCAAACCACGCTGTTCCAATAACCGAAGAACTGCAACTGCTGTAATTACCTTAGTAGCGCTGGCTGGGTTATAACGATCATAAATAGTAAAGTCTTGTTCTGGAGAACTAGTTGCCGTTCGTTTAAACCCACTTGCCCCTGCTCGAAAAGCGGAACCTTGCCTAATCACAAAAGCATACTTCATATTTCCAGCAAACTTGTCATGCAAGTTCGAAGAGAAGCGATCGATATCGAATGTCTTACCGTTATGCGTCATATTTCTGCTCTTCCCATTAGACGCTGTATCCACATCAACAAGTCGGAACTTCTCCCAAGAACTAACCCGCGGGCTTGTAGCCTTCATTAACGATTTATTTCCTACACCAGCACGAACGTACTTGCCGTTGTAAGCTTTCAGCGCATAAAGGCCGTTGCCCAACGGCAATAACTGAAAAACTCCCCTGCGTCCTACGTCTTGCGCGGTAGCAGCTAAATATCCGTCATTGCGAACAGTGACCAAACGATTGTTGTATGTGGACTTTATTACGTAATCCCTATTACCAATCCCATATAGGAAAAATCGTTCCCAGTTATCTACTTGATCACTGACAGCACCAAGTAAAGCTCCAGCCCCAACACCTGCACGGATAATCTTATTGCTCTGAGCGCTTTGTATTCCGGTAATCCGAGTACTGGCAAAAGCAATGTTTGTAAACAGAGACAATGCCAAGACAAACAACGTGCTACAACTAATAACGCTGGCTATGCGATGTTGGTGTTTTCGATAAGTAAATAAATTTGAAGGATATATCAGTCGTAGAATCATGTTAGTGGCCTCAAATAGCTGTTCATTTACACTGCGAGTATAGAAAGCATAAACCCGCTATTCCTCTAATTCAATAAGTATCAGCCACAAAAACCTCATCACTTCCTTTGAAAATAGCCTAAACGGGGCTAAATTTACTGCCTCTACGAGCAGAAAAGATGGAATACAGTATGGTTTACTCTTTATTTAGCAATTCTCCGCTCTGCGAATGAACATGACCCTGCCTTATCAAACAGCATCTTAAAAACAAGGCGTAACCAGGTCGCTAGCTCAGTGATCAGTTGAACAGACAACCCTGCGGTGGTGCAGGGCTTTGTGGTAGCCGTTTCTTTTTGGATACGGCGGATGTACTATTCATGTGATCCAGAATCTTTTTGATTACCATGGGATCTCCAATGCAGCCACCGCGTTGATCACAGATTTCGACATCCATATCGAACACACGCTTTAATCGTTGCGCCCATGTCATAGATGCTCTGCATTCCTCAGGGGACTTATCCTGGGAGTAGTCAGTCGCGTTGAACTTCCAGCCTTTACCCCGTTTGCCGGGTGTTACCTGCGCTCGATGTTTACTGTTGGGCGGAAGGCCGCGCCGAGCGAACAAAGCATGGAATCGAGTGAGATTTACCCGTGGCTTCGGAACCAACGCGGCCAATTTTGAGATGAAGTCCAGTGGCTCAAAGATGACGTGCATCGACGCACTAATGCCGCAAGCGCAGGGATGCGCTGGAGCGGAGACATGCGTTGCACCATCACGATAGGGTCTTTTTAATTCGTATCGCACCATACCGTTACGAGTGAGGGACAGGCGTTGTTCTGATACCGGTGGCGGGCGATGTATCGACAAATACGTTCCAGCTTTCTAGGGGCCCTTGGGGTATTTCGCTCATGCGCCTTCGCGGCGACACCGGCATGCAGGGAAAATCCATCCACACTACCGACCCACTCATCTGGATCGCATGCGGGTAAGGTTTGTAGCGTAAATACCTTACGTCCCTGTGGTGGGCAAACGGCAATTCGGTAAGTCACTGAAGACCCTTGCAGTTGATGCATCGGGTCTTGTTCGTCTTCGATTGCATTTGCGTTGAGGTAGCTATGCTCGGCATCCCGTTCCAGAAGACCTTGTCGCTCTAGATATCGGCCAATACGCTTGGCGATGGTATGGGTTAATCAGGAAAGTTCTTCATCGGTTGGCGTTTTGATCCACTGAAAACGCATGGCTGATCCATATTTGTTATCCTCCACATAGACGCCATCGAGATGCAGCATATACAGGTGTACATTCAGGTTAAGCGCACTGCCGAAACGTTGAATCAATGTAACCGCACCGGTCTGCGCTGTGGTTTTTGTGTAACCGGCTTTTTTGCTAATGTGCGTGGAGATGGTGCCCAGGGCTTTGCCCATGACGGCCGGTTTGTTCGCGAATAGAAACCGAAGCTGAAACGGCACGCTCAACACCTATTGGCGCATGGGTTGTTGCGGTAAAATCTCATCAACCAATAGTCCCGCACTGTCTACCATGCGTCGCGCTCCGCAACTGGGGCAGATGCCACGACGCTTACAACTAAAAGCAAGCAGTCGCTCCGCTCGACACGTATCGCAGCGCAAGCGTAGAAACCCGTGTTTCAGGCGACCGGATTTGAGGTATTCCTCAAACTCCCGACGAACATATCTGGGCAGGGGGTTTCCCCTGGATGGCCATCATGTCAACTAAGCTGGGATAATGTTGCTCAACAAGCTGATAAAGAAGGGTTCGTTCTGGGCGATGCCGTTCATAACGAAATTTGTCCGAGAATAAGCCAGTTTCTGGTCCAGCAGAAGTATGTTCCATGTTCGCCTCCTTGCGTAATGGTGTTTCAGGTGAAGGTTATCACACTCGGATCGGGCATGCGGGTCAACTTGCCCTTCAAGTGCGGCTAATTCGTTCTAACACCCAACACCAGCCTGGCACAATATCTATCGAAGTTACTGAACAATCCAATCTCTTTTCTATATTGAAAATCACTAATCTGAGACTACAAGGCGTTGTCTAAACAGATGAGAGCTTTTTCAATGCCACTGATCAAGGAAAGCCTCGATATGTTTCAAACCCAATGCTATCAAGACAAGAGCAAGGCAACAAGCCCCACGCGGAACTTATGACCCAGCCTATGTTAACTACACCATGGGCAAGCTAATGATTCGCAAATTGCGTGACGACTGGACAGCTAAAAATGGCGGGGCCGGTGACCAAACTAAATGGAAGGCGTTCCATGACGAGTTTCTAAGCTATGGAGGACCACCAATCCCAATGGTACGGGCGGCAATGATGAAAGAAGAGCAAGCCAAGGCCGTGTTTTGAAATACAGGTTTTGTCTGTAGTAACACAGGCGCTGAAGTCAAATGCGCCTTCCACAATTAACAATATTATGAGGATGTAACAATGAAATTTTTTGATAATTACCAAGAACATTCATATGCGCTATTAAGAATAGTCAGTAGCTTTTTATTTTTATGGCATGGCGCCCAGAAGTTTTTAACTTCCCGATTGAATTCCCGTATGGGCCGCTGAACCCTATGATGACCGCAGCGGGTGCTATTGAATTGCTTGGCGGCACTCTGATTATGATTGGTCTGTTTACGCGCCCAGCGGCATTTATTTGCAGCGGCACAATGGCAGCCGCTTATTGGATGGCGCACGGCAGCAAGAGCTTTTTCCCAATTGCCAATGGTGGGGAAATAGCAGCACTGTTTTGTTTTATCTTTTTATTCATCGCCACGCGAGGCGCAGGTATCTGGAGTTTGGATAAAAAACCCGACTGAAAATGCCTATGTCAGAAATTACTAGCGTGTTCTAGTATTTCATTATTATTCAAAGTTCAAAGAACGACCGTCATTTGCAAGTAGACTCTTTGGAGCTATTGGGGACGTTACCCTTTAAATCACTCAATGATGCAAATTAAAGGGTAACGTCCCTATTACCGATGACCTTTATCGCCAATATTATTGTTTAGCCTGCCCTCACGCCTTCGGCTGCAGTCGTCGGCCGCGCCTACTGTAGGCTCGACTGTCTGAGGGGCGCAGTATTATTTGTAAGCTTGATCTTGTCACCCACCAGCCTGTGATAGGTTAATCCTCCAAGCTCTTGGGCTGACCCCAAAGAAACGCTTAAATGAGCGAGAGAAACTGGTAGGATCCGCATAGCACAATACATTCGAAATCTGAATTATAGATATTCCCGATATTCGCAGATAGCGCTGGGCCAAATCCATACGTGTTTCTTGCCTAATACTCTTAAAATCATAACCGCTACAAGCAAGCCTTCGCTGTAGCGTACGTCGTTGCAAACCCATTTTCTCGGCGACATTGTCTACCGAACATTCATTAAGCCGAATGGCCTGAATGATTTTCTCCCGCACCGTAACCACAAAGTTATTTTGTATGCCGCTGGTCTGTAGACTTAAGTAATCATGGAGTATTTGGTGCAACTGAGAATTGAAATTTTCTCTGCGAATGTCTAATTCATGGTTATGGATAGTATAGCCATTGAACTCACTCTCATAGCTAATTGGGCAGCTTAAGAGACGGCTAGTAGTGCCAGAACCACTGTCTTCTGAGTGTTCAAAGTAGGCATTAATCGGTACCCATGATTGCCCCAATAACCTTCGAAGAAAGCGAATACCAATTCCCATCGATAGTTCCACTTGCTGCCTGTAGGCCGGCGCGAACGGCATGATCATTTCCAGTGTAACCAAGCTATGATTCTGGTACTCATGGAAACCTACCTTGAGTCCATTCATATGCAGATGAAAAAAATCTACTAGATTTTCCAATGCGGCTCTAAAGGTTGGCGCCTCAAGCATAGTCTGCCCGGTAACGCCTATCACGCTCATATCTTGATAACGACTCAATAGAGCGCCAAAGTCCTGGCGGCCAGAAATATCGGCACAGTGATTTAACAACTTTAAAAAAGTCTGGTAGTCAATTTCAAGATCACTGTTGTGGGGCTGCAGAATATCAATATCCAAGCCCACCTCGCTAAAGACGGTACTGGCGACCACGCCTAACTCGGCCAACAAGGTATCGATCGCATTAAAACCTTCAGCCCGAATCACATATTCGGCTTGGCCACGGGGCAAAGTTTCATCAATCGTTCGCATTTGATGATTATGTCACCAAATGACATGTTTATATAAGCTCTAATTGTTAGATTACGACTCGAAGTTGTCTAACAACAAAGAGAAAAATACCATGCAAAATTTACAATTCTATTTAGACGAGATGGCAAAGGATGATCTAATTTATTTGTTCCTACCAATGTTTGTCCTAGCGCTGGCTATCGAGTTTTATTACAGCAAGAATAACGAATTGGATCTATTTGAAAAAAAAGACACGGTTTCGTCGTTGTGGATGACGGTGTTTGTAGTCTTCGTCGACGTATTACCGAAACTAGGTGCGTTGATTCTGTTCTTCTATCTACACAGCATTTCGCCGTTGGCAGATTTTATACAGCGCCAATGGTGGGCTTGGGTCATTCTATTCTTTCTAGATGACATCACCTATTACTTGATGCACCGCGCCAATCACGAGGTTAGAATTTTTTGGGCCGGCCATGTAGCACATCACTCAGCAATTAAAATGAACTATGCGACGGCGTTGCGTCAAGGTGTGACCGAGCGAATACATAAATATACTTTCTGGATTCCCCTTCCATTATTGGGTTTTGACCCTTTAATGATTTTCACCATGATGTCGATTAACCTGTTCTACCAATTTTGGTTGCATACGGAGTTAGTTGGCAAACTACCATCGTGGTATGAAGGTATATTTAATACACCCTCGCACCACCGTGTACACCATGCGTCCAATATCCGGTATTTAGACTGTAACCACGCTGGTATTCTGATTATTTGGGATCGGTTATTTGGAACCTTTTCAAAGGAAGTTGCAAGTGAGCCAGTGGTCTATGGCCTAACCACTAACATAACTTCTTATAACCCAATCTATGTTGCGACCCACGAATACCCAGCCATTCTCGCGGACGTTAAAAGAGCAGATAAGCTAAGCGACAAGCTGAATTATATTTTTAATTCTCCCGGTTGGAGCCATGATGGCGAAGACAATCGAGCAAAGGTGCTGCGGGCAAAGCTAACCGAGTCTGAAGCTTCAGGAATTTAAAGAGTGACAATGGTGAAACGAAACCGACTAGACAAACCGACTAGATGGACAACCATCTTTAGAAAGGCGGGTATGGAGGGTCTAAAAGCTAGAGCGTCAATCACCCATATACGATACGCACCGTTTTTTCGGAGCTATTAGGGACGTTACCCTTTAAATCACTCAAGAGCTATTAGGGACGTTACCCTTTAAATCACTCAATGATGCAAATTAAAGGGTAACGTCCCTATTACCGTGGTACCGCAACCGATTCCCAAAAGCAATGCCAGTCCTGGGCTGTTAGCACACATCGCCACCGCCAAATATCAAGATGGTTTGCCGCTGTATCGGATGGAAACGATCTTTAAGCGCATGGACATACATCTGCCACGTAATACGCAGGCGAGTTGGATGATTAAAGGCGCACAATTATTGCAGTCGGTGATTAATCTATTCAATGACCAATTATTGGACAGTGGTTACATCCACATAGATGAAACGCGGGTACAAGTTTTAAAAGAACCGGACAAACTGGCACAAAGCCTGAGCTACATGTGGGTCAGGCGCACCGGCCAGCGTGACCGCCCGATTATATTATTCGATTATCATCCCGGTCGATCGGCGAGGGTGGTTGATGAATTGCTGGGAGATTATCAGGGCTATTTACAAAGCGATGACTACGCCGCTTATCATAAGATAGGGAAAACCAAAGGTGTCACCCATCTCGGTTGCATGGCACACGCTCGTCGCAAGTTTGCCGATGCACAGAAAGTGACTCTTAGCGCCAAGGGCAAGGTAATTAAGGCCGATATGGGGGTCTCGTTAATCCAAGGGCTGTATCACATTGAGACTGGCATTAAAGAGTGTAGCTCAGAGGAGCGCTATGAGGTCCGGCAGAGTAAAAGTGTTCCACAGCTGGTAAAGCTCAAAAAATGGTTAGAAAAGTCATTGCAGCACACGCCACCCAAGAGCTCAACGGGGGCGGCGTTGGGCTACCTGCACAAGAACTGGGAAAAGCTGACAGCCTATACCCAAGATGGCAGACTAAACATTGACAACAATCCCGTCGAGAACGCGATACGGCCCTTTGCCGTTGGACGAAAGAATTGGATGTTCAGTAACAGCCAAGCGGGCGCGAAGGCCAGTGCCACGCTTTACAGCGTAATAGAGACAGCCAAAGCCAATGGACTGGAACCGTATGTGTATCTAAAGTTACTCTTCACAGAACTACCCAGCTGTAAAACGGTAGAAGAGTTAGAGGCTTTGCTGCCCTGGAACATTAAGTTACCAAGGGCGCAGTAAAAAGCCACTTCAACTAACCCGGCGATTTTAATTGGGATAGTCGTTACCTGTGCTTAATGGATCGCTTACGGTTGTAAAACGGTAGAAGAGCTAGAGGCTTTGCTGCCCTGGAGCATCAAGCCACTCTCAAACAAAGTGAAAAGCCGCTCTAGTGGAGCGGCTTTAACGAGACTGTAATTTGAACTGTGTATCTGCTTAACTCAACTGTTAAGGTAGATACTATGAATAAGAAAGAACTCTCCGCCCTGGTCGACCAGGCCAGCAAGGGCATCACTAATGAGGATGACATGGCC
>JBLHMH010000018.1:0-32618 GCA_047621785.1 Polaribacter sp.
GAATCCACCATCCAGTCCGAGGTCTGTGCGCGAGTGCCAATAACCAGTTGCTGCCGAGTGCGTGTGGGTAGCGCTTAATATGACATTTTCGAGTTGATAATAATCACCAAATTGTTCTTTCAGACGGTCTAGAACCTCTAGTGTGATGTGATGTTCAATGCTTCCAATATCGACACTAACAAAGGCAATACGCGTATTGTGTTCAGCATCTGCAACGATAAATGCTCTCGCTTTTTGCCGAATATGAATGCCTTCTGCAATCTGATCTTCCCTGCCAAACCCCCAAAGTTGAATGCCAAATACTGGGCCTGTGACGTCTGAAATACCTCGGCCGGTAAGGTACTCATATGGCTCTTCGCCATAAGCGCTAATAGAAATGAAAAGCGCAGCTATGAATAGGAATAAGGCTTTTTTCATCAGTGTTCTCGTGTCTAGGTTTGGACCAAAAGAGTGAATACTAGCACGCTGATTGATGGCGTAATTGTTTGCTAGGGTCCAAGCGTAGGTAAGGTGAGTTGTTCTAATGTCACAAGATTACAGCTTACGAAATGTCTAGACTTCCTCTAGACCAATTCACATTAAAGCTTTTAGGTCACATCGTTGCACTTGTATTTTGAGTCTAAGGTCACCCGTTTTATGATGCGTGCGATTCTACAAAGCGTCTAACGCGCTCAACTCCCTCCGGCGCTGATGAAAGATCACCGTGATCAATACCAGGTAACTCAAGAAACTCTGCGTTGGGTATAGCATCGGCCATGGCCCGCCCTAGACGTACTGGAACAGCCATATCGCCAGCAAAATGAATTACAAGGGTAGGGCATTTTATTTTTGGCAGTAACTCCCTTACATCTACCTGCTTCATAAACTCTACCAATTGCTTTACTGATTCGCGAGTCGAAATTAGATGTTCAAATGCCCGATACGTTTGATCGTCCATCATTTCCCTAGACACGCTAGGAAAGAACATCCGCCTTAAGCGGGCCGTTCCCCACGCGGGCACAAGCGAGTCCAATGCTCCTTCCTCGATTCCACTAGGAAAGTCCGAGCTTTGTAGCCATCGTGCAGTGGTACCCAAAAGAATTAACGCTTTAACTCGCTCAGGATGCTCGAGAGCGAATTTTATACACATCGGGCCACCTTCTGACACGCCATAGAGAACAACTTTTTTCTGGCCAGAGTCATCCATAACAGCTTCGATATCGTGCACCCTTTGATTGAGATCGGGCACGTTCGGGCAAGGATCTGATAGGCCTTGCCCTCTCTTATCAAAAACTACGATTTTAGAAAATTTACCAATGGCAGCCACAGTATCTCTAAATGTTGGTAAGTGAGACGTAATGTTGAGGTGAGAGATGATGCCTGGTGCGATCAGAATATCGTGGGGGCCAGTCCCTAGCTTTGCATATGCGATGCGTAAACCATCGCTCATAGCGTAGTGGATTGGGTACGGCGCGGGAGCAGTAAGCGCTGTAAGCGTAATTGGCAGGCCTTTTGCATTGGCTACTTTATTCGTTACATTGTCATGAGCACCACTCACTCTACGGGTTAGCCCATACATCGCCGACCATGCTATCCCTAATAAAACACTAATGGCGGCTGCTCCACTGAGCAATGCCTCATGTTCGAATATCCAATTGCCTATGTTATTAAAAGCGCTCATCAAATCCATTCTTCTTCATTGGTTCTATACGATTCGCAGTTAACCCTATTTGTATAGTGTCTGCAACAAAGAAGTGCAGAAAAGACTGAGGGGTTACTAAACTCACATCAGGATGTTAACTCAGCATTTAAATAATTTTTAATCTTAGCTAAGGGCAAATTCTTGACCTGTGTGATTATTATCTAAGTCGACGAAATTGTGCTCATCAGATCTCTGGAAGGCCAGCCCCGTGGAAGGCCAGCCCCGTGGAAGGCCAGGCACGCGGTTGTGCTCAAGATGACCCGAATTCAACGATTTTTAAATGAGCCGCTTTGGGCAGAGAATTGTCAAATTGAAAAGTTTTTGCATAAACCATGATCGAGTTAAGGACCAAGACGAGACCTCAGTATTCACTGATTTGTGTTCTTTTACTGCCTATTCTGTAATACAGCGTAAAGCATTAGCGCCGCCGCAATTCAGGATGTTTTACGATGCTGCCTTTGCTCCTTAGTTCATACGGGGCGTAAGTAACTCGGTGTTGCCAAAACTCCTCGCCGGCGTTGGACACCAGAAAAACTACAGCTTTCACCGGTGTACCGTCGGCAGTTTCAAGCGTTGACAGCATATCCAACATGCTCTCGGTCACATTGGGCAGGCGGCATCATCGAATCTGAGCATAGTGATATTAGGATGCGCGGTCGGTCTTGGCAATATCACCCAATTGGGTGATACCCAACCAAGTATAAATGCCTTAATATCTTATGCACAGCAAGACCTCAGGATGAGGCTAGTCGATAGGATGTCGACTTTGCTTTTAATAGAGCCGTTTTAACGGCTCTATTTTTTTGGATTCAATGGACGTTTTTATAAGTTAGGGACAATAGAGTAACATCGGATCATTTAACGATGGAGCGCATCCAAAAAGATTCTGAATCTAACGCCTGAGGTTCATCGTCTTTTGAATTATGTGGTTGCTAGCGTTAATGAAAAAATGGCCAAGTAAAACACGGCAAAATATTACAGGGAATTAAAAGTAATCTTAAGGTTAAGTTAAGGTTGCTCTCTTAATATGCTTTTCATCGTTACTAATTTAGAGAACAGCATGTTGCAAGATAATCACTTTACCGCCGGGCAAATGCATGAGTTTGAGATATGCAATTTTATTGTTCCGGTAAGAGTTAAAGCTGAGTTGAATATTAACGTACAGCATTCGCACAGTGTGGCTCGAAAAGAGGTTGAGGCCTTTGTTTTAGATAAATTTCAAGATTGCCATAGCGCAACCATTAGAGAGCTTATGCCTCTTTTGATTGATCAAAGCTTGGGCCTGAATAAGCGGGCTGTGGTTGGCATTAGACCAGGGATTGAACGACCGTTCTTCTTGGAGAATTACCTTGATGATCCGATTGAAGTAGTCTTGCAGGAACTTGCTGGTACTGATGTCGTTAGAGAGGGCATCGTTGAGATCGGTAACTTTGCAGCGGACAACGTAAGGTTGGGATCTTTACTATTTACAATATTGGCTAAGGGACTTTTGTTAGCGGGCTATCAATGGATGGTGTTCACCGCGACCAATCAAGTAGAAAAAATGATTGGCAAGCTGGGCTGCACACAAACGGTACTTACCGACGCCAATGCTTCGAGAGTGGCGCAGTCACCAAGTGATTGGGGTTCTTACTACGACAACAACCCAAAAGTTATTGCATGTAATCTGCAAGATACGATTACTAAGGCCGAGGAAAATGTCAGGCTAAATCAAATTTTCGTAGAGCATTCAGATGAAATAGTTCGCTTGGCGGCCGCGTTGAAATCAGCAGGTAACGGAGTGTTTCTATGATCTCGCCAACCCCGCTAGCAAGCCGATTAAAGGGGGTAGCGGGCTTTGACGCAATCGCGATTACGAATAATTACAATAGTCTTAGTTATCAGCAATTACTTGATAGAGTGCAGTCGCTCAGTCAATGGCTATCTAGTAACGATGTTTCAACGTTAGCCCTGCACGCGCAAAACAGTATAGATTGGGTTGTTGTTGATCTAGCTTGTCAAGAAGCCAGTATTCGGTGCATACCCTTGCCTGATTTTTTCAGTGATGAGCAGTTAGAGAACTGCCTAAAAGATACCTTAGTCGATTTGTTAATGACTAATTCCACAGCGCTAATCAATACGGCTCTTAATAAACACACAGCCGTAAAAGAGGTAGTTGATGCGCCATGTTCTATTCGGGCCATAAAACTGACCCCAAAGATCAGGCACGAAGACCTAAGCGTTAACGATCAACGATGTCCAAACCACACTCAAAAAATCACTTTCACCTCTGGTTCAACCGGTGCGCCAAAAGGGGTTTGCTTGACGGCTAATCATCAATGGTTAACGGCGGAGGCATTGGCTACTACCATTGATCTAAATTCTCCAAAACACCTATGTTTGCTGCCCCTGGCAACTTTGCTGGAAAACGTAGCGGGTATTTATGCTCCATTACTGAGTGGTGGCACCATTGTTGTTCCGAGTGATAAAGAGCGCGGCTTAAGCGGTAGTTCAGGCTTAGAGCTTCGTAAGCTGTTGGAATGTATCACCAACGTTGCTCCAGCCACCTTAATTCTGTTACCTCAGTTATTAACCGCTCTAGTTGCCGCGTGCCAACAAGGTTGGACACCACCGAACACACTCAAGTTCATCGTCGTTGGTGGCGCAAAGGTAGCTCCCGAACTTCTAAACCAAGCGCTTAGTCTAGGTTTGCCTGTTTACGAAGGTTATGGACTATCTGAGTGCGGATCTGTTGTGGCTTTGAATACGCCAAGCAATAGTCGCCCGGGCAGGGTAGGCAAGTTGTTACCGCATTGCAGTTTAGCGGTTGTTGATGAAGAAATTATTGTTTCGAATCCAATCTTTCAAGGTTATTACGATGATCGTGAGAGTTGGTACCCCGACTTGGTTTATACAGGTGATTTAGGCTTGTTAGAAAATGGCTACTTGATCGTCAACGGTAGGAAAAAGAACATAATCATTAGCAGCTTCGGGCGAAACATTAATCCTGAGTGGGTAGAGAGCGAATTACTCGGGCAGCCACTACTGCAGCAATGCGTGGTGGTTGGTGAAAACCGACCGAATTTAGCCACGTTTATCAGTGCGCCGCAGGGCGTGACCGACCAGCAGCTACAAAAATGGATACTTAAGGTTAATGCTCGTCTGCCAGATTACGCTCAGGTACAGGCTTGGGAGCGTCTAGATCTCGCGGACTGGAACGGACTGCTGACAGCGAATGGTCGACCTCAACGACAAAAACTTAATCAACAATTTGCACAAGGTATCGACGCGCTTTATAGCGATCCGAATTTTTATCAGAGCGCCAAACCTGAGACTAACCCTTCCGCCAACCTGACCCTAGTGAGTACACCACAAATGACTTTTTTGAACGACTTAACAATGAAACACTGCAAGCGCGTAACTATTTACTAGCATCGCCGATTATGCAGCGAGCTATGACTGGCGATATAAGTAAGCACGACTATGGTGCTTTTTTGTTACAGGCCTACCATCATGTGAAGCACACCACGCCGCTATTGATGTCAGCCGGTAGTCGGATGCCTGGTAGCAAAGAATGGTTGCGTGAAGCGCTGGCCGAATACATCGAAGAAGAACTGGGTCACCAGGAGTGGATTCTCAATGATTTAGAGAAATGTGGCTATGACAAAGAGATAGCACGTGCGAACACCCCGAATAGCTCTGCTGAGCTGATGGTTTCGTACGCCTACGATATGATTAATCGGGTAAACCCAGTAGGCTTTTTTGGCATGGTGCATGTACTAGAAGGCACTAGTGTCACCATGGCTGATAGTGCTGCACAAAGTATTCAAGATGCCTTAGGTCTACCGAATGGCGCGTTCAGTTATCTACGTTCTCACGGTGCTATTGATATCGAGCACATTAAGTTCTTTGAAGAACTAATGAACCGAATTGACGACTCTGACGATCAAGCACAAATTATTCATTGTGCCAACATGTTCTACCATCTGTATGCAAGCATATTCCGCGAGCTCGACGAAAGCCAAGTTCTAAGCATTGCGGTTTAACATAACACCCAGGGTTGCCAAGGAAATATCGAGTATGAATTTACAAAATAAGAAGATTGTCGTTACTGGAGCAAGTGGCGGCATAGGGACTCAGACAGCCATGTTGTTGGCTAGTGGCGGCGCTAATCTAGTCTTAGTCGGTCGCAATCAGGTGACACTTGATAGTATTGTTGAGGCGCTTCTTGCAAGCAGTCAGTCTCACCAAACAATCGTTGCTGATTTAACCTCAGGTGAGGGTCGTCAATTGGTCATCGCTGCTGCGACACGAGCCGATGCGCTGATCAATATGGCAGGGATAAACCAGTTGGCACTGTTAACTCAAATGAGCGATCAGCAAGTAATCGACATGATTACTTGTAATCTAACCGTGCCGATGTTGCTGACTAAAGAAATTTTGCCAATACTAAAATCGAGACCCGAGGCGTCAATTATAAACGTTGGGTCAATTTTAGGCAGTATTGGCATGCCAGGCTCGGCGGCATACTGTGCGAGTAAGTTCGGCTTGAGAGGCTTTACAGAGGCGTTACACCGTGAACTGAGTGATACCAAGATTACTGTCAGTTATGTGGCCCCTCGCACAACGCAAACGAAAATGAATGGTGATGCGGCAACCGCACTTAATACTGCGCTTGGGAACAACGTTGATACTCCTGAGCTGGTCGCAAAAATCATTGTAGAAACACTAGAAAGTTCCAAATCCGAGCGTAAATATATTGGCTGGCCAGAAAAGCTGTTTGTGCGAATAAACGCTTTGCTGCCAAATGTTGTCGACGGTTCTTTGATTAAGCAGCTTCCTATCATTCAAAAATATACCCAATAATACGCACCCTTACACTCTAGAGGTCTTACTCATGAAACTATCACTATTTAAACTAATGTCAGTAGCGTTATTGCTACTCAGTACTAGCCACATCACAATCGCCCAAGAGGCAGATTCACTGCTTAGTGAACTTCAATCTGATTGGGCTGTCGCAAACTATCAACTTAAAGGAAAAGCGCAGATCAAAGCGTTTGAAGCATTGATAGACAAGAGTGATGCCAGTTTGATTTCAAACCCAAACGATGCAGAGATTCAGGTATGGACCGGCATTATTAAGTCTACTTTTGCGGGCGCTAAAGGTGGTCTCGGAGTCTTAGGCTTAGCGAAGGCCGCTAAAGCGAATCTTGAAAAAGCGATTGAAATTGATGGCACTGTGTTGAGCGGCTCTGCATACACTAGTATTGGTGTGTTATATAACAGCGTTCCAGACTGGCCAATTGGCTTTGGTGATAAGAAAAAATCATCCAAAAATTTAAAGCGAGGACTAGAGTTAAATCCAACCGGGATTGATAGCAATTACTTTTATGCTGATTACTTAGTTAGCAGGAAGAAATATCTTGATGCCAAAGGGTATTTTGATAAGGCATTGCAAGCGGCTCCGCGGGCCGGTAGAGAAGTTGCAGACTCTGGTCGCCGCAAGGAAATTGAATTAGCCTTAGCAAGCATTCAGAAACGTCTATAATCAAGCAGAGACTGTTACCAGAAATGAATTAATGAAGCTATTACTGATCGAAGACGACAAGATGCTTGCGTCTGGATTAAGCAAGGCCCTCAGCAATGAGGGTTTTGTCGTTGAGAGCGCGCTCACTGGGGGTGGGGGACTGAATGCGTTGAGCGAATTTGGCCCAGATATCGTTATATTAGATTTAGGGCTGCCCGACATCGATGGAACAGATTTATTACGCAAGCTTAGGAAGTCGCATAAGAACCTTCCCACATTGATTCTTACCGCACGGGCTTCTACCCAAGATAAGGTTGATGCGCTGGACTTAGGCGCAGATGACTATTTGGAAAAGCCGTTTGAAATGCCTGAACTTCTTGCCAGAATTCGAGTGCTTGCACGCAGGCTAGGCACATCCAGCACCAATATGATAAACCATCAAAGTGTTAGCCTTGATGTCGCGGCTCAAACAATTTGCGTTGATGGAAAGGCATTAATCATCACTCGTCGCGAGTTCATGATTTTAAAGACTCTGATGGAGAATTTGGGCCGTATTCAGACTAAGGATAATATTGAAAGCAAACTCTATGGTTGGGGCGAAATTATTGGTAGTAATACAATAGAAGTGCATGTGAGTAACCTTAGAAAGAAATTGCCGGCTAATTTCATACGCACCGTTCGAGGGCTAGGGTACACCGTTAGTAACGCATTGAACGATGAGTCGCGGTAAAAGACCAAACCATGAAATCGATTCGAATCTTTCTAATTGTAGTGCTGCTGTCGACCATTTGTATTGTCAATTTTAGCGCGGCGCTAAACGGCTATAACCGCAGTACCGAAGCGGGAAATAGTCTGCTTGATGTTCGCCTAAAAAGTATGGCCCTGATGACGGCAAGGCTTTATGTAATGCACGGTGACGTCGATTCAGCTATTTTTGATGATGATACGATTTTTCAAATATGGCAGGGCGATAAGCTGTTAAGTAAGTCGGTCAATGCACCGAGCTCAGGGCTCGTGTCTGGGCTCTCTGAATATCATGTGGTCAATTCGGTATACAGTGGCGTGTTCATTCCCTCAACACCGCTAACTCTGATGTGCATGTTATCTACGGTGAACGCTATGACGTTTATCGCCAGTTAATTGACGGGATTATATTAGCCTCGTTATTGCCCATCGTTTGGGTGCTTCCACTGATTGCTTTGCTTATTTGGCTTATTGTTAGCTACGGGCTCATGCCTCTTTCATCGTTCGCCGATAAGCTGGCAAAGCGAAGTGCAAATGAACTTAGCCCTATTGAGGCTGAAGGATTGCCAAATGAGTTATCACCTTTATTGGACTCAACTAATACGTTGTTTGAAAGACTATCCGAAGCGTTTGGGCGCGAGCAACGCTTCGCCGCGGATGCTGCTCATGAACTAAGAACGCCACTCGCGGGGCTAAAAGTCAGCCTGCATAATTTAGAGCGAGAGCATTCTGAATCTAATGACAATATTATTGACCTTAAGCTATGCGCCAAGCGAATGGAAAATTCAATTGAACAAATTTTGGCCTTGTATAAATTAACCCCAGAAACGTTTAAGCAGACGTTAGCGAGGTGCATGCTTAAAGCCCACGTACAACAAACCTTGATCGATTTATTTCCGGCGATTGAGCTAAAGGAGCAAGAGGTTGAGTTCATAGCGCAGGACGTCGTTATTGAAGCTGATGAATTTGCCATATCCATGCTGATTAAGAATTTGATAGAAAACGCGAGTAAATATACGCCAAGTAAAGGCTCAATATTAGTGACCATCCAGGAAGCTGATGAGGATACGGTCAAACTTACAGCTGAGGACTCTGGGCCTGGAATAACCGAGCAAGACTACGCCAGAGTATTCGACCGATTCTACCGTGCGGGTGGGGACCGTCATTGTTCTGATGTAATCGGCTCAGGTTTAGGTCTGTCAATTGTAAGCCACGTGGTAAAACTTCACATGGGTAGTATCGAGTTATCTAAATCTACTGCTTTGGGTGGGCTGAGGGTGACCGTTTTACTGCCAAAGTCGCAATCTAAGGAATCGCTGTCATGAGAAACTTAATAACACTATTGTTGCTATTGAGCCCGCCCGTTTTATCGTTTGCCAAGACACCTATCGTTGAGTTAAGAATCAAAGATCACTTGTTCTATCCAGCTGAAGTAGTCGTGCCTGCCAATAAAAAGGTAAAACTATTGGTGATTAATGAGGATTCGACACCAGAAGAATTTGAAAGTTATGAACTTAATCGTGAGAAAGTCATCATTGGTAATAGCAAGGCGATTATCTTTATTGGCCCACTAGACCCCGGCGAGTACCCGTTTTTTGGTGAATTCAACATGTCCACTGCGTTTGGCAAGATCATAGCCGAGTAGGGCGATATGTTACTCGACATTATTATTTTAGTACTTCGGGAAACACTTGAAGCGGGTGCTCTTCTGAGCTTACTTCTGTGTATTTCGAACCAACATAAACTTGCTTATCGGTGGCTATGGAGTGGCATGTTAATCGGTGCCATTAGCGCGGCTATTTACGCGTTTAATTTTAGTTTAGTTAGCGAATGGTTTGACTACGCCGGACAGGAAGTCGTTAACGCCTCGATGCAGTTGGTCATCTACGCCTGCCTTCTATTTTTATGCTCATTGTTGATCTTTTCAAAGCTAAGAGATAGCCGCTTATTACAATTGACGTTTACCCTGGCGATTGCTTTGGCAATCACCAGAGAGCTCGCTGAAATGTTTATTTTCTACAGCGGCTTTTTTCAATCAGATGGTAACCTTATCAAAGCATTCACCGGTGGTTTTATAGGGCTGATGATTGGTGTTAGCTTTGGTGTGCTGTGTTACTACGCTATTACAGTATGGAATCGACCCACATCAAAAACGATTCAGATTGTTTTGCTTAGCCTCATTGCCGCGGGTATGTCAGTGCAAGCGACTCAGTTATTGATACAAGTTGACTGGATTAGCGTATCAAAGCCGGTTTTGAGCACTAACTGGCTGCTATCAGAATCATCAACCTTCGGCCAAATGACCTACGCTGTATTTGGCTATGAAGCAACGCCAACAAAGCCAGAGGTGAGTTTATATTTAGTGACACTCGGTTTTATTGCGGTGTTATCTGTGGTCGCGTATTTGATAAACCGAAAATCGATTAAAGAATCCAAATGATCCGTAATTTATTCATTGTTATCTCAGTCATGCTTAGCTTTGAAGCAGTTGCATCAGGCAATAGTATTGGAAAAATAGTTACTCCCTATGTGCAGCAGCTCGAAAAAGAAATCGAATATGAGTAGGTGTTACAAGACGATGACCGCGCTCAGTTTGCCGATCAACACAAACATAGGCTTGGCTATGGGCGATCAATCAATGACCGGTGGTTTTTAGAAGCCGAAATCGTTGGGTCAAATCTACCCGGTCAAAATTTTGATATCGCAGGCTATGAGCTTGAAGCGAAATATCAGATTAGTGAGCAAGGAGAGTTTAATAATGATTGGGGGAGTTCTATTCGAAATAGAGCGTGAGTCGGGCAGGGACATCTGGGAGTTTGCGACCACTTTGATTGTTCTTCATGAATGGAAGAAATGGATTGGCACGGCTAATCTAACCCTCGCTTATGAAACTGGGCCATCAATAGATGACGCATTCGAAACAGAGCTCGCTACGCAACTACGTTATCGAGGTAATCCATGGTTCGAACCCGGGATAGAGTTTTTCAAAAGCCAAGATACTAACGCGGCGGGGCCCAGTGTCTCGGGCAAAATTCGCCTTGGTGGCAGTAGGAAATTGTTTTGGAGTACAGCGGCTCTTTTTAGTTTCGATAACTCAAAGCCAGACAATGCGATTCGAATTAATATTGAGTACGAGTTTCAGTAGGGCTTAATACTTATTAAATAGCCAATGTTGGCGCCACCATATCGAAATGTTATTGCAGCTTGACGACTGCTAAGCTTTTCATCTCGCGTTTAGCCTCGCTTAATTGGGTTTTCTTTATCATTTGACTATCTTTGTAGATACTTGCGAAGCCGCTGTCGGTGTTTTTAACAAGTACCAGAAAATCCGACTGCATGGCAAGGCAAGCTTTTTCCCAGATATGCCAGAGGTTTACTCTGTCTTTCTCGGTAATATCAAGATAGCCTTTTTTTAACGCGCGTTGGTATGCTGCTCTTTCGTGAGGTCGCAAATAATGACCGACCGATCTGGAGCCAATATTTAGACCTGATCGTTTGCCATGGCTAAGTCGTTCTACATGATCGAGTTTCAATTGTTTCATTTAGGCTAGATGAATATCTGTTGTTAATAAAGCTACCATACGTTATCGAGTAGAACATTAAGTGATTTCTTGAGGTCGATAGATCGATAGATCGATAGATAGACATAGCCTTGACTGCTACTAGGTTACTCTGCGTTACTTAATCACCTTGAGCACAATATGAAGCAATTAAAAACCGGCATTTTCTGGTTTACTAATGACTTACGCCTGCACGACAACCCTGCGCTGATGCAAGCTAATTCATTGCTTGATGAATTGTTGTGCGTCTACGTTATTGACCACCGGTGGCGATCATCCAGTCATTATTCGCGAGGCAATATAAGCCAGAACACTGACCGTTTTCTGCATGAATCGCTTAGTGATTTAGACAATAGCCTTAGGCAGATTGGCCAACAATTAATCATTATTCAATCTCAAACAGCACCTATATTGAGCGATTTGATCAAGCAGCTTGATTGCTCTTATGTTTTTCGAAGTAACAACGCTGGTTGGTATGAAAATCGAGCATGGAACCAACTCAAGAAGGCACACCCTGATATAGGTTTTCATTCTGTTGATTCACATACTTTGTACGACCCAGACATGCTGCCATTTAAAATTGCCGAGTTGCCCACAAGCTTTACTAAGTTTAAGCATGCCGTTAGCGACATTGAAGTGTCAAAGCCGATTGTTGCGCTCAATTACTTGCCCCCACCTCCATCCGTCGATTACATAGATTTTATAAGCGTTGAGAATCAATCTATTGCAAGATTATTTGAAGGAGGTGAGAGTCAGGGACTCGCTCATTTAAATGCTTATTTTGCTACTGAGAAGCCAATGTTTTATAAACAAGTTCGCAACTCGATAGATGGTTGGGACAACTCATGCAAGCTATCCCCGTGGTTGGCGAACGGATGTTTGTCGGTGCGTGAAGTAAGATCAGCGTTGACTGACTATGAAAATAATATAACGGCTAATGAGTCAACTTACTGGATCTATTTTGAACTTCTATGGAGAGAGTATTTTCAGTGGTATGCGCATAAAAATGGTTCGAAACTATTTTCATTTAGGGGTATTAAACGCCTAAGCCCGTTGACTAGTTTTTACCCAGAACGGTTTCAGAAATGGGTCAATGGTTCAACCCCATATCCATTAGTGAACGCATGCATGAATGAACTCAGAAAAACTGGCTATATATCTAATCGTGGACGTCAGATTGTCGCTAGCTGTTTTGTTAACGAGCTAGCGATGGATTGGCGCTACGGCGCAGCTTACTTTGAACAAGTTTTGCTTGATTATGATGTCGCATCTAATTGGGGTAATTGGCAATACTTAGCTGGGATCGGGGCTGATACTCGAGATAAGCGACACTTTAACCTCGACAAACAAACACAACAATTTGACCCTGATGGTCGTTATATTCGTTTATGGAATGGTAATAAACATCTTCAACCGCTTGATTCTGTTGATGCTGCCGACTGGCCAATCAGTTAGTCAATTGCTGATTGCGTTAGTGGCACATTATAAGACCAACTTGCCCAGTAAAGTTTGCGTGGTATGCAGCAAACCATTTACTTGGCGTAAGAAATGGGAGAAAAACTGGAGCGACGTTAAGTATTGTTCAAAGCGATGCCAACGTAATCGAACATCTAAACTGAGTAGTACCGATAAGCCTTATGCAAAAAACCTATAAAACACTGCGTCTGATACTAGGCGACCAACTAAATGCGTCGCATTCTTGGTATCAAGGCAAAGACGATACTGTTCTTTATGTGATAGCCGAACTCCACCAAGAGGCAAGTTATGTAAAACACCATGTGCAAAAAATAGCGGCATTTTTTCTAGCCATGCAAGCCTTCGCTAATGGTTTAAAATTAGCGGGTCATGAGGTGCTTCATTTAACCCTTGAAGAGACACAGAATTACGTCGACCTGCCAGATTTAATAAACCTAATCTGCACCCAGTTTAATATCCAACGTTTCGAGTATCAGCGCCCAGATGAATATCGACTGCTATTACAAATGCAGAGCATCGATTTTAAAACACACAATATTGCCAGTGCTTGTATTGATAGCGAGCATTTTATTTTGCCATTCGAAGAGATAAGCCAATACTTTAAGGCGGGTAAGGCGACCAGGCTTGAAGCCTTTTACCGCAAGTTGCGGCAACGGCACAATATCATGATGGAGGGCGACCAACCCTTTGGAGGGCAATGGAATTTCGATACGGAGAATCGCAATAAACTCAAGAAAACCGATTTAGCCGATATCCCCGATCCATTGGTTTTTGAGAACGATTTATCTGATCTATTAGCACGCCTTGCACATCATAAGATAGAGCACTTTGGTGAAATAGGGGAGGTTCTGCTTTGGCCGGTGACACGTAAGCAATCATTAGCGCTATTAGATTATTTTTGTCAGTATGGCCTACCCAAATTCGGGCAATTTCAAGATGCGATGACTGGTAATAGCGAAAATGCTTGGAGTCTGTACCATTCTCGTCTCTCTTTTGCCATGAACGCGAAAATTCTCAGCCCGATGCAGGTGATTTGTCGGGCTATTGCTGAGTTTGAATCGCGCCCTGATGAAATTAGCTTGGCACAAATAGAGGGCTTCGTACGACAAATTATTGGTTGGCGGGAATTTGTTAGAGGTATGTACTGGGTAAATATGCCTGCCTACTCAAGTCTTAATTGTTTAGCGGCAAAACGTGATTTACCAGACTATTTCTGGTCGGGGCAGACAAAAATGAATTGCATGAAGCAATCGCTCGGCCAATCTTTAGACTATGCCTATGCTCATCATATACAAAGGCTGATGGTGATTGGTAATTTCTGCTTGCTGGCTGGCATCGACCCAGATCAAATTGATGAGTGGTACTTAGGGGTTTATATTGACGCTATTGAATGGGTTGAAATGCCCAATACTCGTGGCATGAGCCAATTTGCCGACGGGGGATTGATCGCGAGTAAGCCGTACACTGCTAGCGGTTCTTATATCAATCGAATGAGTGATTATTGCTCGGGTTGCGAATATTCAGTGAAACAGAAAGTAGGTGAACTGGCCTGTCCGTTTAATAGTCTCTATTGGCATTTTATGGATCGACACAAAGATCGATTTTCGAACAACCCAAGAATCGGCATGGTATATCGTAATTTGGAAAAAATGGACGAATCATTGCGAGTAGATACGCTTAAAAGAGCTGAATGGATTCTAGAAAATCTAGATAGTTTATGATGTTAGGAAAGTTAGGGCCTAATTATTCTTGTTATAAACCCGCATTAGAAGCGAAAGAATGACAAACAGAACCACTATGCAAACCGGTAAAACGTAGGGTGACTGGTAGACACCCGCTAAACCAAAAGCAAACAGCGTTACTAAGCCCGTGACACCCGCGTAGGCGGCTTGTGTCGTGACATGCTGAAGGTGATCACATTCAGCGCCGGCAGATGCGAGTACCGTGGTGTCAGATATGGGTGAGACATGGTCGCCAAACAGCCCACCACTCAATACTGCAGCAATGGTTAAGTACATTGATGCGCCGATATCAAAACCAACCGGTATGGCTATAGACATTAATATAGCGAAAGTGCCGTATGAAGAGCCCGTGGTAAGTGAAATTATCGCGCCAAGAACAAACACAACCATTGGAAAGTAGAGTGGCGAAACCTTGCCGGAGATGATCGACGACAGGTACTCGGCGGTATGCAAATCTTTTGTAATTGAACTTAACGACCAGGCCAGCACGAGCACAATAGAGATGTAGACTAGCGCTTCTGCGCCTTTGATAAATATTGCCAACGATTCAGAGTAGGTGACCGACTGATGTTGGCGCATCATTTCCATGCATGTTAACGATGCGCAGAGATAGGCAATGGCCAGTGTCGAATAAATATGCACGCTGGATAAGCCACCATGGCTTGCATGCCAGCCAATAAGCCCGCCAATCAATAACAGCATCACGCCTAAGGGGTATAGAAATAGTTCAATACGCTCGCCGCTGCCGTTAGTGCTAACCGCTTGTAGGTCGGGCTCTGTTTTATTACTTCTTGGCGCATCTAAAACGCGTTGCTGGGCTGTACGCATTGGACCAAAGTCTTTGCCAATGAAAATGATAATTGGCACTGTCGCCAACGCCAGGAATGCATAAAATTGATACGGAAAAACCTTTAGCAGAACGGTGAAGGCATTTTCTGTGAGGCCGACTTCAGCGTAAGATTTTTCAATCAGCGAGGTAATATAGGCGCCCCATGCAATGAACGGAATCAAGATACTAATTGGTGAAGAAGTTGTATCCAGTATGTAGGCTAGTTTTTCGCGCGAGATTTTTAGATCGTCAAACACCGATCGATACAGCGGGCCAACAATCAAACTGTTGCCGGAATCGGTAAAAAATATACCAAGACCTGATAACCAGACAAGCAGCTGGGCTTTTGCAGGATTGGTGACATAGCGTGTAAGCCTGTGCGCGAAAGCAGCAGCCCCACCAGAAACTTCAAGTAATTTTACGAAGCCGCCGATTATGAAAATAATCAATATCACCTGCACCTGAGAGCCAGTAGTAACTTCTTCTAAAACCTGATTTTCCATGGCATTCAAAATGGCATAGAAGGGATTGAAATCTGCAATAATTAATGAACCACTTAGTATCCCAGTGATTAACGCGAATAGAACATTGCGGCTATACAGAGCAACAACGATGGTGAGTAGTGGCGGGATAATAGATAAAAATCCATAGTCATTCATAGAGTAGTAAACCTGTCTGGTCGATAAGGTGAAACGGCGATTGGTGGCTCTCGGCTGGCTACAAGATCGGCAATAATCTGAGCAGAAATGGCAGCCAGGGTCATGCCAAGATGCTGATGTCCGAAAGCATAAAGGACATTGTTGGACTGGCTAGAAAAACCAAGTACCGGCAGAGAGTCGGGCAGTGAAGGCCGAAACCCCATCCACGCAGACTCTTCGCGCGGCTCTAGGTCGGGCAGCATCTGTTTTGCGAGGGGCAGAAGGCTACGAATTTTGTTGAAGTTGGGCTGGATATCCATGCCAGCAAATTCGACTTGGGCGGTCATTCTCAAGCCAGTTTCCATGGGACTTAATACAAATGAGCTTTCCTCATTAAGCACCGGACGGCTTAGTAAGGATTGGGCAGAATTACCCAGCATAAGATGGTAACCGCGTTCAGTATCCAGTGGAATATTATCGCCCACTTGGCGGGCCAGAGACCGGGACCAAGCACCAGCGGCGATAATGATTTTATCCGCGCTGAGGTGCTCATCCAGGCTGTCTAACTCAATACTCTTGTCGCGAACGGTGATCTGACCGACTGCGAATTTTTTATAGGCGCCGCCAGAACCAACAAACTGCTTAACCATGCCTTTCACGAGTCGTTCTGGATTGCTGATGCTCAAGCTGTCTTGCTGATAAAACCCATGCTTAAAAATGGGTGCTAACGCGGGCTCCAGGTCACGGATTTGAGCAGCATCGAGCATCTCATAAGGTACGCCCAGTTGGTCCATTAATTGGTGCGACTTGGCGTCGTCGGCAAAGGTCTTTGAAGACTCATAGACCTTCAGCCAGCCGGTTGATCTAAACAGTGACAATAGTTCGCAGGGTTTGATTAATTGCTGCCAGCTAACCACAGCGTGCTGAGATAGTGCATGTAAGGAGTGTGCATTTTTAATAACGGCCGACGATCTACTTTGCAGAAGAAAACGGAACATCCAAGGCGCAAGTTTATGCAGATAAGCCGGGTGTATTGATACCGGAGATTTATTTTGTGCCAGCATACGAATACCCTCAAACAAAGCGCCAGGCATTGCAGTTGGTGCACAGGAGCCATTGACGATAGCGCCGGCATTGCCGAAGGAGGCGCCAGCACAAGGCTCATCACGATCAATCAGAGTGACTTTATGGCCGTCCTTTTGCAACGCCAATGCAGTAGCAGCACCAATTACGCCCGCGCCAATTATGATTATCTCAGCAGCCATATTTTATTCTACTAATCAGCGGGTCCTTAATCATTAAACGGAATTCATTGTGCCTCAATTTCAGACTTGGGTTTTGGCTAATAATCGTTGAATGCCTGCAATATAAATGACTAACTTCCCGCAGATAATCAAGTTTCTGAGAGAGGATGCAGTAAACTGTGAGCACATCATTTTGAATTGACACGTTTTAAGAATCAGGTAATTGCATGAGTAATCTAACGCTTGGAGTCATCGGTACGTCGAAGAAAAAGTACGAGCGACGTTACCCGATTCATCCCGAGCATTTGTCTCGCATTCCAGAAGTGTATCGTCGCCAGTTGATCTTCGAAGAGGGTTATGGAACTCCCTTTGGTCTGACAGACTCAGAAATTTCTGATCAGACAGGCGGCGTTGCACCGCGGCAGGAATTATTGGCCGACCTTGGCCAAGTTCTAATTTGTAAACCGGTGTTAGCAGACTTATTAGAGCTTCGAGAAGGAGGCATATTATGGGGTTATGCGCATACGGTACAGCAGCAAGAAATCGCCCAAGCGGCAATTGATCGCAAGCAGACCGTCATTGCCCTAGAGGATATGTTCGTGTGGTCTCCCAGCGGTCAAATTGGAACACACACTTTTTATAAAAATAACGAGATGGCAGGGTATTGCGCGGTAATCCACGCCCTACAGCTCAAAGGTATTGACGGCCACTACGGCAATCAACGCAAAACGATTATTTTCGGTTTTGGCGCGGTCAGTCGAGGAGCAATATATGCACTCAAGGCACATGGCTTCACCGACATTACAGTCTGCATTCAGCGCCCCGACTATCAAGTGAATGAACAGATGCCTGGTTGTCAGTACGCAAAAATTCGCAAGGGCAGCGATGGCGAAGCCCGCATGGTTCTAGTAGAGGAAGATGGAACCTCGCTACCATTGTCAGAGTTGATCAGTGAAGCCGATATTATGGTGAACGGAACTTTTCAGGAAACCGAAAATCCGATGGACTATGTCGTCGAAGCCGAAAGCGCTTGTCTCAAGCCTAATGGGCTAATTATTGATGTTAGTTGTGATGAAGGAATGGGCTTCTTTTTTGCTAAGCCGACTACTTTTAAGGATCCGATGTTTAAGTATAAAACTGTCGATTATTATGCAGTTGATCATACCCCGAGCTACTTTTGGGAAAGTGCATCACGCTCAATTTCAGCAGCCTTGATTGCCCATCTACCGACCGTAATTCAGGGTCGCGGGAGTTGGATGACATGTGACACAATTCGCCGAGCGATTAATCTTGAACAAGGCGTGATTCAGAAACCAGCTATTTTATCGTTTCAGAACCGTGAGTCAGAGTATCCACATCGTCAGATCAAGTAAACTTAGAATACCAACCACAGGACATTGTGTAGTGCCCTAGAAATTAGGGCTATACCATCCAGCAATGGAGTAACGGTCTCGGTGTGAGGGCAATACTTCATGCGGGTGTTCCTCACTAAGAAACACAACTACCGTGGTAAAGCTTGGAATGACGGTGAGGCCAACAAGGTCTTTATCATCTTTATACAGAACTAGCTCACCTCCGTCATTGGGTAGCCAATTTTTGTTTAAATACACAATGATGGACAAGCTGCGACTGGATTGTCCTTTAAAGGAATCGCTGTGACGTTTATAGAAATCACCAGGCCTATAATGTGCGTAATGGCTTTCGAAGGAAAACAAACCTAAGAACAGGTGTTTATTTAGGTGGTTTTGTAGTTCACCCGCCCATTTCAACCAGTTTAAATTTACGTTTGAATCCCCTGAAATCCAGCTTTGTTTCTGGCTGCGTACACGATCGTTACGCATGTGTTCTCGGTCGCGGCCTATCGCTGCATCCTCAAACGACTCGTTTGGTATTGTGCAAAGGTGTGAATAAAGCTGGTTTGCTAGATCAATCGGTAATGCATTTGGGTTGAAACTATAGCCCTGACTAATAAGATCACTCGCTATGCGGCCAAACAATATTTCATCGTATTGATTGTGAGAACCACTATTTGAATCAATGACTGAAGTCATGGTGGGTAAAAGATGTGCTTTAGGATAAGAACGGCTAGTCTAGGTGGTTTACCTATTTTATGTTGCTCTAAATTGGTCGACTTAGAAAAACAGATAAGGATGGCTAGGCTGCAACGCTCATTTTTATTTACGCTATTAGTAATAGCCATCCGCTAGCTCCGCGCGGATCTAGCCGCTCATTTCATTGTCCCTTGACCTAAATCAATGGATTGTTTCTTGTTCAGCGTTAGCCTCTCTATTGAGGAGAATCGTCAACTCATTTAACTCAATTGAGACTAATCACAAAACCCTTTATGGCATGGGTTTGGAGACAGCGCTAATGTACAAAGATATTGTAGTTTGCATAAATGAATCCGATTATCGTGACAACACGATTAAAGCCGCAGTGCGGCTTGCCAGTGAAATCAAGGCTAATGTCACTGGTTTGTATGTGCGAGTTTCGACGGCGCCTGCGGTGGGTCCCTATGGCTATATTTCTGAAGAGATTGCCGAAGAAATTAGGGAGTATGATGTCGAACGTATTGCTGTGGCCAAAGGTTCGTTTGATTCAATAAGCGGTGAACTTGGCGATGCTGCAAGTTGGCTGGAAATTGACGAGAATCAACGGCCTTTAAGGGCCACAGCCTATGCTGATTTAGTTATTACTAACCAGGTTGCCTACGATCCGTACCAAGGTGGTTGCAATACGAGCTTTGTTAATAAGCTGATATTGGAGACCGGAAAACCCATAGTGCTTATTCCTAATGATTGGTATGCAGCAACCTTTGGATCAAAAAATGTTGTCGCTTGGGATGGGTCCCGTGATGCGTTAAGGGTAATCCAGAACGCGATGCCATTACTGCAAAAAGCAGAACATGTTGAAGTGGTTTGCGTAAAATCATAAGGATGTTGACGAAGCAGTTGATGTGTCACAAATCTCGCCTTACCTCACTCGTCGTAATGTCAGTAATTCATTTACGCTAGCGCGGACTGACGATCTTTTAAATACACCCGAAAAGGTGCTGCATAGCGTAGCAGCACCTTTTCGGCCGATTTAATTGTTGTTGGGGGCTACGGTCATTCTCGCTTAAGAGAAATCATCTTGGGTGGCGTCACGCGCTATTTGACTAAAAATAGCAGAGTGCCGGTTCTATTCTCTCATTAATAGCTTGTTAAGCAACTTTTCTAGAGATTCGAGTTATGAGTCAGCATGTAAGTAACACCACCACTAAAACGCTGCCAACGGTGGCTAATTTTTTTGATAAAGATACCAATACATTTTCTTATGTGGTGTCAGATTCAGCTACCAAAAGTTGTGCAATTATTGATTGTGTATGGAATTTGGATTACGCGTCGGGGAGTCTAAGCAGTGAGTCCGCAGATGAAATTATTAATTATATTAAGTCCCAGAAGTTAGTGCTGGAATGGATAATTGAAAGCCATGTACATGCTGATCACATTTCCGCTGCGCATTATATTAAGGGTGTTCTAGGCGGTAAAATGGCGGTCTCTGAAAACATCTCAAAAGTCCAGGAAACGTTCACAGAACTATTCTACGAAGGTTCAGATTTCCCGGTGATGGTTCTCAACTCGATCATTTACTCACTGACAAAGAACTCTATAAAACTGGAACACTAGAGGCTTAAGCGATTAGTACGCCGGGGCACACACCGGCCTGTATGACTCACTTGATCGGCGATGCTGCGTTTGTTGGCGACACAATCTTTATGCCAGAAGCGGGCACCGCAAGGGCCGATTTTCCAGGTGGCAGCGCATTGAGCCTTTATCAGTCGATACAGAAAATTCTTACGTTTGCAGGCCAAACACGCCTATTTATATGCCACGGTTACAGTGGCGAGCGACCAGATCTGGTATTTGAGACTAGCGTCGCCGACGAACGAAATAGAAACATTCATGTAAACAGTAATGTCTGCGAACAAGATTTTGTAGCGATGCGTGAGGCGAAGGATAAAACCTTAGGCATGCCTCGTTATATTCTACCATCACTGCAAAATTAACATGCAGGCTGGGCGATTACCTAAGCCTCAAAGCAATGGCTTATCGTATTTTCGAATTCCGCTAAATGCGTTTTCTAAAAAGACACCTTAAGAGTGCTTATGGCCAAATTTACATGTGACGATATAGCTTCACAATACGACGTGATTCTCGTTGTGAGATTCGAACTAAATTCAGCTAGGTGATTCAGTGCTATAGTCGTAACGACTAAATTTTTACTTAATCGTTGATAGTCTCTATTTAAATCATAACTAAGAGTACCTATGGAAACTAAAAATATAAATCGCCGTACATTCGTTAAAGTGACCGCGAGTTCGCTCGCCGCAATTCCATTACTTGTTAGTGCGCAAGCGCAGAGCAATAAGTTAGCAGAAGACGACGCGACAGCCGTTGCCCTAGGTTATAAGGAAAAAAGTTCTGACGTCGACCCGCAAAAGTATGCGAATCATGACGACAAACAACTATGCAGTGGCTGTTCCTTATACGCCGATGGTGCCGATGGATGGGGCGCTTGCGCTATCTTTCCTAGCAAGCAAGTAGCTGCTAATGGTTGGTGCAGTGCTTATGCAGCGAAGCTAAGTTAGCTAATTATAGCGGTTGAACAGTGTTTTTCTTGGTTAAATAAAGATCGTTTGCCAATACTCCCACTTCTTTGAGTATGTCCTAACAGTGCAATTTAGAGAGAGTATCGGCGTTTTATTTTTCCGAGTAAAAGTTAATTAATATCAGGGAAAATAGAAGATTAATCATACTGAATTAGCTTGGTTTGTTATTCGCAAGGGTAATCAACCTTCAATGATTCATAAACCTTGGTGGCTAGCTCAACTGAATTTCGTTCCGAATCTTTAACATGATCGAGTGTTTCCTCGGCAATATCTAATATTGTACGACCCTCAGGTAGGCAAAATCCAGCAAGCGCGGTAGGGGTGCGATTAACGCGACTGCCTAACCGAGTTTTAAACGCTCGCTCGGCAATCGTCGGCTCTGTGCTCTCGATAGATTTTATAATGGCAGTGTCGGTTAATAGTGCGCCCTGAATGAAGCCTTTGATAAAGGAACGGCAAGCCGACATCGATTGAATGCTGTCGGCGCATCTTTGTACGCCAGGAATGTTGCTGTCATTTGTGTCTATCTCAATAATTTTCGAGTCTTTAGCTTGCGTGCTCTGTGCAGCCGCAGTGCCGATAGTAGACAAAAAAAATAGAGTGAATGTCAGAGCAATTAGTTGGTTTTTCATAGTAATCCTAGTTAGTGAGAAGGGGTTGTTGGAAACCTAGATTTAGATGCGTTCAATACCATTACAGCGACTACCGCTGAGGCTAAAGAACCGATAATGACGCCCAGTTTGACGTTGGTTTGATAAGCTAACGCTTGGTCTTCAAACGCCAGAGTGCCGATGAATAAGCTCATAGTGAAACCAATTCCGCACAGCAAGCTTACGCCGTAGAATTGGGCCCATGTAGCATCTTTTGGAAGCTCGGTTAGTTTGAGCCTGATAACCAGCCAACATACGCCAAAAATACCGACCTGCTTGCCGACAAACAGTCCTAGCGCAATTCCTAGGGTGATCGAACTGAAAAAGGCTTCAGCACCGATACCGGTTAAATTCACTCCGGCATTCGCAAAAGCAAATAATGGCAGAACAAAAAAGGCAATCCACGGGTGTAGTGAATGTTCTAAACTTTCCGACATTGCGTGCCCATCATTGTTTTCAAGTTTTAGTGGAATAAACCACGCGATCGCAAATCCGGCTAAGGTGGCATGCACGCCAGATTTGAGAACCGCCACCCAGACGATAAGTCCAAGCAGTGTGTAAGGTGCTAAATTATTGACTCTGAACCGATTTAATAGAAAGAGAATTACTAGGCCAATCAATCCTATGCTTAAAGATGCAGTTGATAAGTCGGCGGAGTAAAAGAGGGCAATAATGACAATAGCGCCTATATCGTCAAAAATAGCTACACTTAGGAGAAATAATTTTAGTGATAACGGCAGCCGCTTGCCGAATAAACTAAATACCCCAAGTGCAAACGCGATATCAGTCGCAGAAGGAATTGCCCAGCCACGAATACCAACCGGATCATTGATGGTAAAAAATACGTAGATTAATGCGGGAAATACAATGCCAGCAATGGCAGCAATGCCAGGCAATATAATCTGCTTTGCTGATGACAGGTCGCCATCAAGCATCTCGCGCTTTACTTCTAAGCCGATCAATAGAAAGAAAAGGGCCATTAAGCCGTCGTTGACCCAAAGAAGCAGTGGTTTAGCGATTTCAAAGTTACCCAAGACGACTTCGACGGGTAGCGATAGAAAGCCTTGATACGCCTCGTTGCCCGGCGAGTTAGCCAGAATCATCGCGGCAATCGCGGTAAAAACCAACAAGCCCCCGCTGAAAGACTCATGGTGAATGAGTTGTTTAATGTTCACTAAAACCTCGTCGTTGTGGAGGGAATATTATGGGCTAGGCGCACATAGTTTTCATTCGAACTAAATTAGACTATTATCAGATTATTCCGAAGCATATGCGGCGCAGCAAGAGTCATTATGAAACAGCTTAATTTCAATCATTTACAGTATTTCTACGCAGTTGCGAAACAAGGTAGTGTTACCAGAGCTGCGGAATTACTGCATGTGACACCGCAAACTGTGAGCGGACAGTTAGCAACCTTTGAGGAATATATCGGTGCGCAGCTGTTTGAACGACATGGAAAACGATTGGAGCCCAATGGCCTAGGTCAAATCACCCTGCGGTATGCTGAGGACATATTTAATCTGGGCAATGAGTTGTCGAGAACATTGGCATCCCATGATGTGGGGCAGGTGGCTAATTTTAATGTTGGCATTGTCGACGCTATTCCAAAGGTTATGGTGTTTGAAATGTTGAACGACTGCTTCGACCTTGATAAGCGATTCATCTTGGAATGCCATGAAGGGGATTTATCCAGCTTGTTATCTGACTTGTCTTTGAACAAGCTTGATCTAATTATTTCGGACCAGCCCTTACCAGTGGGCGTAAGTGTTAGAGCCATTAACCACTACCTGGGTCAATCGGGGATTACCTTTTTTGCGCGAAAAGATGAATCTGTGAAATATCAATCTGACTTTCCGCGCTCCTTACATCAGGCTCCGTTCTTGATGCCGGGACGTAAGTCAGCGCAGCATCAAAATTTGGTGTCTTGGTTTGTTCAGTCGAAAATTGCGCCAAAAATTGTAGCCGAATTTGATGATAGTGCACTACTAAAGTTCTTTGGCCAGACTGGTCGTGGGATTTTTTGTGTGGCCACTGCCGTTGAGCGTGATGTACTAGCGCAATTTGACGTTGCTATCATTGGTCGGGTGGAATCCATATCAGATCGGTACTACGGAATTTCTCCGGAACGTAAGATAAAACATCCCGGCGTAGATACTGTTTTAGAGACGGCGCAACGGTTACTGTCTAAGGAACCTTTAACGGATTGACGCACCAATAAAAAAGCCCTCAGGTAATGCTGGGGCTCAATGCCTAAGAATCGATGGTTGGCAAGTTTTTATAGTTGTAGGCAGCGCTATGATGCCGTATCAATGTATGCGACTAAACCTAATAAAATAAGAGTTACAAAGATCATGATTTCCATAGTAATTACCTGATTGGTTAATTGAAGGCGTATATTAGCGATCACTAGGTCTAAGGTGTGTATAAAAGCTCTATATTTAGGTCGGCTAAAACAGAGAAGTAATCAGCCAATCTCTTACATGTCATATGGCTTATATCTGTAGGGAATATCACCCAATAATATTTCCAGCGCACAGCATTAATAGGTTGATTGCAGAGAGGATGGATTGGTGGCGCTTATGCTTTATCTACGGTCAAAATGAACATTGTTTAGCTATGTCAGCTAAGGTTGAAAGTAAACAGCCCTGCCGTCATCTATTTATTTTCGGGCCGCTCAGCGTGGTTTTGACGCAAGGTTGGATGTTAGGTCAATGCGCTTTGGACCTAAGAAAATTTGCATGGTGTTGATGTCTAGATGGTATTTGTCGCTCTAATCATTTAGTGTGTAATCTGCCCACTTGGCGTAGTTAAGAGCTCCTTTTCTGATGTAGCCCTTAGCTTGATAAGCTAGCACTTATACTTGGCTTGTCTCTGGCACCGCAGCGGCGTTAAGTTATGCATAAACCATTAAAGGCGAATCAAAATATGTCTGATACAGAACCATTAAGTCCCGAAGTGCTGGCGTTTTTCGATAAAGAATCTAATACGTTTTCATATATCGTTAAAGACCCAACATCAAAGGCCTGCGCGATCATTGATTCAGTCTTAGATTTTGATTATGCATCAGGTACAGTTCACTACCAAGGTGCAGATAAAATTATAGACTGTGTTCAGAAAAGAGGACTACAAGTTAAATATTTACTGGAGACGCATGTCCATGCCGACCATCTATCCGCCGCACCGTATATACAATCGATATTAGGTGGCAAGATTGCGATCAGTAAATATATTATTGAGGTTCAAGAGGTCTTCGCAAAGACCTTTAACGAAGGCACTGAATTTGAACGAGATGGCTCGCAATTTGATGTTCTATTGGACGACGATTATCAATATCAAATTGGTGCTCTTACGGGGCGTGCTATCCATACACCAGGGCATACGCCTGCGTGCATGACCCACGTGTTAGGCGATGCAGGATTTGTTGGCGACACCCTGTTCATGCCTGATGGCGGGACCGCCAGAGCGGACTTCCCAGGTGGGGACGCACGCATTCTCTACCAGTCGATTAAGAAGGTATTAAGTTTGCCAGCACAAACGCGACTTTTCATGTGTCATGACTATCAGCCCAATGGTCGAGACCTTGAGTACATGACTACCGTTGCAGAACAAAATGCGTCGAACATACATATTAAGCAAGGGATATCTGAAGATGAGTTTGTCAATATGCGTCTAACTCGGGATGCAACTCTGGGGATGCCACGGCTTATTTTGCCTGCGCTTCAGGTTAATATGAGGGCGGGGCATTTCCCCGAGCCTGAGGAAAACGAAATCGCTTATCTAAAGGTTCCTGTAACCGGTTTGAAAAAATCACTGCTTACGCACTCTTAGACGATGTGAATGGATAAGCGTGGATGACATCGCCTAAATTAAGATTGGTCTATAGGGATGATCTAAATGATGAATGTTGCTAAATTTGTCCCAATACTGGAACAAATAGAAGGCTATGACAGCGGTAAGTTCAGCCGTGATTTGATTGCTGCGATAGTGGTGACGATCATGCTCATTCCGCAGTCGCTTGCGTATGCCATGTTGGCTGGGCTGCCGCCTGAGGTAGGTTTGTACGCAAGCATACTACCGTTATTGGCGTATGCAATCTTTGGGTCATGCCGCACATTAGCAGTAGGCCCAGTAGCAATAGCGTCGCTGATGACGGCTTCGGCCCTAGCCCAGGTAACTCAGCAGGGCATTGTAGGACATCTCGAAGGAGCAATGCTGCTTGCCTTGCTGTCGGGTGTGTTTTTGCTATTGTTGGGGGTACTACGTCTTGGGTTTTTATCGCACTTTCTTTCCCACTCAGTGGTCGTTGGCTTTATTACGGCCTCAGGCTTGGTGATTGCACTTAGCCAGTTAAAGCACATATTAGGCGTATCAGCGCAGGGCCATAACTTTGTTGAAGTTGCCTATTCCATTTCTCAAAAGATCGGTGATTTTAATCCATACACGCTGGCAATCGGGATAGGCTCGCTTATTTTTCTATTCTGGGCAAGACGTGGTGCGGCTAGTTTACTTAGCAAATTGGGTGTGGAGGAGCGGCTCGCAATAACACTCGCAAAAGTTGCGCCAGTGGTAGGAGTTATCGGTACCACATTATTAGTCTCAATCCTTGCATTGGATTCAAAAGGTGTCGCTATTGTGGGAGTGATCCCCACCGGGATTCCGTCGCTGTCATTGCCGAGTGTCTCAATAGAAGCGGTTAAAGCCTTAATCCTACCCGCCATTTTTATTTCGATTATAGGCTACGTCGAATCGGTGTCAGTCGGGAAAACTCTCTCAGCTAAAAAAAAGCAAAAAATTGACGGTGATCAGGAGTTGATTGGTTTAGGGGCTGCTAACCTAGCGGCTGGTATTTCTGGTGGCTTTCCGGTGACTGGTGGTTTCGCTAGATCAGTGGTGAACTTCGATGCAGGCGCTGAAACTCAATTCGCAGGTGTCTTTACCGCAGTAGGAATTACCTTAGCTGCCTTATTTTTGACGCCATTACTGCACTACTTGCCGATAGCTATGTTGGCAGCCACTATTATGGTTGCGGTGTTGTCCTTAGTGAATTTTTCTATCTTCAAAGAGTCTTGGGTATTCTCTAAAAGTGATTTTGCGGCTACTGTGATTACCGTCACGTTAACGCTAATTGCTGGTGTAGAGATAGGTGTTGCAAGTGGAATTACTACTTCAATTTTACTGCATCTTTACCATACGTCAAAACCACATATTGCAGAGATAGGACTATTACCACATACCCAACATTTTAGAAATATAAAGCATTTCGATGTTGAAACTAATCCATTCATAGTGTCACTTCGTATCGACGAAAGTTTAATGTTCTCAAACGCTGGGTATATGGAAGACTATCTAGATAACTTGCTGATAGATCGGCCTAAGGTGTCTGATGTGATTTTGCACTGCGGCGCGATAAACACTATCGACCTAAGCGCTTTAGAAATGCTTGACAGACAAAATGAGAGGTTTATCGAGCAATCCAAACGTTTGCATCTTTCGCAGCTCAAAATTCCGGTCAAAGCTCAGCTGGATAAAGTCGGATTTATTGAACATTTAAGTGGGGCTTTGTATCTTAGCCAGTACAGCGCATATACGGATGTTTTGTCGAAAATCACTAACACAAATAAGCCAAGCTAAACTGCAGGCCAAGATGCCTTAGATTTTTTTGGCGCGGGCCGTTTTGTTATTTTCGATGGGTTCGTAGACCCGGTCCGGAGCGAGTTTGCCAGCTTCGATTTCGTTGCAGAGTGCTAGGCTAGCTTAAGGTGTTCTGGCTTAATTGTTGTGGCCAGATTTCCTGGTTGGCGGCAGTATCCGGCATTCTGAGGCCTGTCCCATCGGCAACGATAACTCGGCGTCCTTGCAATTGACTTGGTGGCTTACCGAGTCGCCTTTTCGACATCAGTGAGAGTGTCGTCTCAAGCTCAGTTAACGATAAGTTCTTACGTGCTTGGCAGTACCCAGAGGTTGATGATGAGGGCATCGGTTTGGCGTACACTGCCGCAACCGCCTGGAGCTTTCGAACAACCTCTTGGCACCCGCCGTCGGCGTCTAGGATCTGTGAAAAAAAAGCCCAAAAAGTATTTTCTTTGCTGAAAATCCTATTTCGGCTTATAGCACCAGTCGTTGACCTTATCAGGGCTGCTGTTGGAACAATATGGGCGAGATGTTCAGCCATTTAAAAAGACGTAGTGTGTTCAAAGTAGGTGTAGCCTATACGGTATTGGCTTGGATTGTGGTTCAAGTTACCGCAACAGCCGTCCCTGCTTTTAATATGCCAGAGTGGATGAATACCGTTGTTTTCTTTCTTGGGCTGGTTGGTTTTCCCTTCGCATTATTCTTTGCTTGAGCGTTTGAGATAACGCCTGATGGCATCAAGAAAGAATCTGATATTTCATCCGAAGACTCCATCGCTACCCATCAAAGCCGTAAGCTAGATTTTATTATTATTGGATTTCTGGTATTTATTGCAGCTTACTTTATTTATGAAAGCCGCTTTGCTACACCGACGGTTCATCTATAGGGGTACTGCCATTTGTTAATATGTCCTCTGGGGGATCCTGAGCAAGAATATTTCTCCGATGGTATTTCTGAAGAACTGCTTAATGTGCTTGCTAAAATTGATGGCCTGAGTGTTGCTGCCCGTACATCATCATTTTTCTTTAAAGGACAGAACAGACCCATAGGAGAGATTGCTAAGATACTGGGTGTTAAACATATTCTCGAAGGAAGTGTTCGTAGGGCAGGATCAACAGTTCGCATTACAGCCCAGTTAATCCGTGCTGAAGATGGCTTTCATCTATGGTCCAACACTTATGACCGAGAGCTTGATAACATCTTCGTAATTCAGGACGAAATATCTACAGCAATCGCGCAAGAGCTACGCGGTCGCTTGATGAAAGAAAACCCGATTATCCATGTAGCAGGAACTAAAAACACAGAGGCATATAATGAATACCTTAAAGGGCTGTATTTCTGGAATCTGCGAACTTTAGAAGATCTCTACCGTGCCAAGGAGCATTATAATCAGGCAACCCAACTTGATGCGAATTATGCTGATGCCTGGTTGGGTTTAGGGGAAACAGTAGTGCTTTTACCAACATGGGGATTTGATTTTGACAAAGCTCCTTTACATTATTATCAAGCACGTCAAGCGGTTGAAAAGGCACTTGCTATAAATCCCACTTCGGGTCGCGGTTACGCTATATTGGGCAGTATCCACAGTCATAAGACTGAATGGCAAGAAAGTATAGAAAACTTTCAACTAGCACTAAAGTATGATCCCCAATATGCAACATCATGGCAATGGTATGGTAGTGTACTGAGTAGCCTCGGGAAAGTTGAGGAAAGTATTGTAGCGTACAATAACGCCTTGAGGCTTGCTCCTCAATCGCCGATCATTTCTGCAAACCTAGCAGCAGTATTATTGATGGATGGTCGATACGAAGAAGCTCTAGACCTTATCAATAATATATCAGTTATAGCCCCGAACTTTTCCTATGGCTTGCAAATTCAGGGCTTTATTCACCTTATACGGCATGATTTTGATGCTGCCCGAAATAGTTTTAGCAATCACGCAGAAATGCTTCGCATACCTAAAGCACCAGTATTTGAGCTCATGGCGAGAATTGAAAGCTTTATAATTAAAGGAACCATTTCACCTCTCAATGATGGTGTTTATGAGTCAGTTATGGGAGATCCTTATTATGCCAGTTTGGAACTGGTTCTCGGAGGGCATTATAACAAAGCTCTAGATACCATAGAGCAACAGTCCAAGAGCCATTACCCCATAGTAGCAGTGGGTTTGATACACAGTAAACTCTATCAAAAGAATATGGGTCATATGCCACGCTATCATGAATTGATAAAACGCCTAGCAACGGTTGATGCTGATAAATGATATAAAAGTGTTGCAACCACTAGTTGAAGTCGCAGAGGTTAGCCGCTTGTAGAATTATTCCCTGATGGCTGGCATGTTCGGTGAGTTCAATGGATTAACTCAATACAAATATTAAACCATTCTGCTAGTTCTACAAGTAAATGCTAGGGCGATGTCTCCCAAGCGCCCATCGACATTTAACAGATCTTCTAGTTGTTGTTTATTCTACTAGTTTAGAAATAGTCAAATCAATTAACCCGGCGTTACTGGTTTGGGTCTCAAATAATACCGACTGAAAGTCACCTGCTTGTGCAATAGGATTGCCAGATTTGGCCACTCGAGCGCTGACTAGCACCTCATCAAAACGAGATAGTTTAAATTGATCCATCATCGCATCACTGTCGCTGAGGGTAATATTTGCAGGCAAATCTGCCACAGTAAGTCTTCTAACTGCAAGCGGGGCAGGTGGGCCTTGCTTAGCTCTAGCAAATACGAAAACTACATCACTAGTAGTAACTTGGCTATTTAGTGCATCGTCAATACTGACTCGGATACTTAAGCTTGGTCCTGCTGTACCTTCTAACGCTACGCTTGCAGCGTCATTATTATTGTTATCTGTGGGAGTGGCCGTTTTCTCGGGACTGCTAGCGGGGTCACTAAAGTTAAATGATTGATCGATAATAGTCTGTAACTCTTGTTGCTGCGCCAGGGCCCCATCTAGTAGAGGAAGCAATTTATTCCAATACTGCCTGGCAAGGTCGCCATTACTAGTTTGCGCCGCTGCTAGACCGGCCAGCCACAAAGCTTGAGGATGGTCGTCTTGCAGTGCCAGGGCTTTTTCAATATATAAACTGGGCTGTCCTGCTAGAACGCCTTTTGCCAATAGGGCGCTGGAATCTGCCATGGCCGCGTACACATCTGGGTTATCTCCACCAAGCTCAAGTAACTTTGCGTTTGCCTTTATCGCATCGCGATATCTACCCAGAGCATAATAGCTGCGAGCAAGCATGGCCCAACCCTGAATATCATTTGGGTTTTCTTCTAGTTTGTCTTCTAAAGCACTTAACATAGACTCAACATCTGCAGTTTGAGCGTTACCGCCGGCCTGTGGCGCTACTCCAGTTGTCTGAGCTGATAAAACAGCCGGAGTACCGGTAATATTATAGATGGCCAAACTAGCCAGTGGTACTACAATGCAAAGTAGCCCAATTAGTAATCTATTGCGTCCGTCTATCGCTGGTTCAGATGGCTTTTGAGCCTCTTCTGTGAGGTCTATATCCAATGCCAGAGTCGATTCAATCTCTAACTTAAGTGCTTCGTAATCGGCAGCTGAAATACTCGCATTGTTAAGTTGCTGCTCCAACTCTTGTAAGCGTTCTTTAGCAAAGTGAATGTTCTGTGCCTGACGCTCATAGGAGAATGAACTTCGTGTTTTCAACAATGGTCGAACCAACAAAACCAGAGTCAGCAAGGTAATTAGAACGGCGATTAAAATAAAGCTAAGCATAAAGTTTCTCGTAGAGAGCTAGACGTGTATCGATAAAAAACGACTGACGATTATGTTTTCAAGGTTTAATAAGGTGGTCAAAAGGATCCTACCATTGCGCAGCCTATCAATCGAGTCCCTTCTGATTGGGGTTAGTTTGGTCAGCATTTAATTGAGGTGCATTCTTCATTAGATCACGTACCTTCTCTCTCTGGGCCTCATCTTGCTTTGATAATGGTTTTATTAGTCCACCATCTTGACGCCGTTTAATTCGAACAATCAGAAAACACGCGGCAAAAAACAACAATATAAATGGCCCAACCCAAAGTAGGGCTGTGCCGCTATTGAACGGTGGGCGATAGAGTACGAAATCACCATAGCGCTCCTGCATATAACTTAGAATTTCTTCATCGCTGGCGCCTGCTTTAATCATTAGTGCAGCCTTGCCACGTAGATCTTTAGCGAGCTCAGCGTCTGAGTCGGCTAAGTTTTGATTCTGACAGACTAAGCATCTAAGTTCAGCGATGATATCCAGATA
>JBLHMH010000019.1:0-31202 GCA_047621785.1 Polaribacter sp.
AAAATATAGAAGTCATGACCGACACCATTTGCAATGGTTGGCATGCAGACAATTGGTTAGCCCTAGTAGCCCGCAAGCGCCTATACAAATTACGCGCGCAGCAAGTGGTGATGTGTACTGGTTCCTTAGAGCAACCGGCAATATTTAGAGGCAATGATATACCGGGTGTTTTGATGTCTAGCGCCGCCTTGCGATTGCTACATCTTTATGCTGTCAAACCCGGCAGCCATGCAGTCATACTTACCGGTAACGACGAAGGTTATGCAACTGCGATGGAGCTTCACGAAGCGGGAATATCAGTACAAGCAGTGGTTGATATGCGAGCCGAGCCGAGCCCGACAGCATTGTCAGATGCCGTGGTGGCAATGGGTATTGCTGTGCATATCAATAGCACCGTTTTTGAAGCAACGCTTGATAGACGGTCTAAACGTCTAAATAGAGTTGAAGTGCGAGGGATTGAAAGTCAAGGTAAGTGTGGACCGGGAAAAATAAACTTTGACTGCGATGTATTGTGTATGGCGATTGGGTATATGCCTACCTATCAACTAATTTGCCAAGCAGGTGGCCAACTTAGTTACGATGACGATAGTTGCGCCTTTACTCTAAACGGCTACCCACAAGATATGTCGATTGCAGGTTCGGTAAATGGGGCTTGGGGTTTATTAGCGGTAGTCGCCGATGGTATTCGTGCAGCGAAGGCTGTCATCACTAAAATTAATCAACCAGCAGATGCCGCAGACCAACTTACTTCGAGCAGTCTAAAAGACCCGCACGCGGAAGGCTTGAATTTTGCATGGCCTATGTTTTCCCATCCAAAAGGCAAAGAGTTTGTAGACTTTGATGAAGACCTACAGATAGCCGATATTGTAAATGCTACTCGAGATGGCTATGAACATATCCAGCTTGTTAAGCGTTACTCAACCTGCGGCATGGGGCCATCTCAGGGCAGACATTCGGCACTGGCTGCCGCACGCTTAGTCGCGAATGCAACCGGCCTGAGTGTGGCTCAGACTGGGGTCACCACAGCACGGCCGCCTTTTGCCGCTGAATTTTTAGGACTTAACGCTGGGCGTAGTTTTTATCCAGAGCGGCGCAGCAATATGCATGATCGGCACTTACAGGCGGGTGCCCAGATGATGCAAGCTGGGGCTTGGTACCGACCTGCTTACTATGGTGAAGTAAAAAATCGCTCGGCGTGTATTACTCAAGAAGTCCAAAACGTACGCAGCAATGTTGGCCTTGTCGACGTGTCTACATTGGGCGGTATTGAGGTACGTGGCACCAATGCGGCAGAATTCCTAAACCGTTTCTATACCTTTACCTTTTCTAAGCAAGAGGTAGGTAAAGCACGCTATGCACTACTAACCAATGAAGCAGGCGTGGTGATTGACGATGGTGTGGCTTGCCGGCTGCATATTGATCATTATTATGTGACTGCAACCACCGGTGGCGTTGATCGCGTATTTCAGAGCATGTTGAAATGGAATGCACAATGGCGTTTAGACGTTGATATCGCGAACGCCACAACGGCATGGTGTGGGGTTAATTTGGCGGGGCCTAAGTCTCGTTTAGTGTTGCAAAAGCTGTGCGATAATATCGATCTTTCAAACGATTCATTCCCTTATATGGGCGTGCGCGAAGGATTAGTCGCAGGCATTCCAGCACGCGTGGTACGGGTAGGTTTCGTTGGCGAATTAGGTTATGAAATTCATGTGCCGCAGCAATATGGTGAGGCTTTGTGGGATGCGCTAATGCGCGCAGGCGCGGCTAGCGAAATCAAACCGTTTGGTGTTGAAGCACAACGCATTCTGCGTTTGGAAAAGGGCCATGTAATCATCGGCCAAGACACTGATGCAATGTCTAACCCAATGGAGTTACAAATGAATTGGGCGATTGCCCGTAAGAAGCCATTTTTTGTCGGCTCCAGAACCATTGCTGAATTACAACAACGTGAACAACAGCGGGTATTAGTTGGGTTTGTAATTCCATCCAAACTAAACGCCTTAGATTACTCGATTGTGCAAGAGAGCCATCTAATAATCCACCAAGGTAAGATGCTTGGACGGGTGACTTCTTGTAGTTTTTCACCGACTCTGAATATGCCAATTGGTCTGGCTTATCTGCCGCTAAGCTTGGTGGAGCCGGGATCTGCTATCCAAATTAAAGGTGCTGCTGGCAAGTTTGTAAATGCCGAGGTTAGCGCATTGCCTTTTTTCGACCCCGAGGGAAGCCGTCAAGATGTTTCATCAGACGAGCAAGCAGTGGTCGCCGATTCAGTCTCAAACGAGATTACTGAACAAGCACTGCGCAGAAACCCACTACACCGGCTTCATCAAAGTTTAGGTGCAACTTTTATTATGCGCAGCGGAGCACAGACGGTACGTCGTTACGCCAAGAATAAAACGTCTGAAATTGCTCAAGCACGTAACTTGGCAATAGCTGACTTAACGCCCTTGGCGCGTATTGGGTTTAAGGGGCCTGAGACAATGGATTGGTTAAGCGAGAGAGAGCTATCAAGTCCTGCACGGTCAAATCAAGCGATTATTGCGAATCAAGATTTGACCATCGCTAGATTGTCAGAAACCGAAGTTTTGATCTTAGATTCACTGGCGAAACCTTCCAAGGTTCTAAAAACATTAGTTGCAGATTGGTCCTTGGATAATAAATCCAGAACCTATCTTCTAGAACGAGCGGACAGCCATGCTTGCTTTGCTTTACTAGGAGATAAAGTGCCTGAAATGTTAGCCAAAGTATGCGCTGTTGATATGCGTTTACATAAGTTTGCTCAGCTAAGTATTGCACAGACATCTATCGCAAAAATTAATGGCATATTGCTGCGCGCTGACCAAGGGCAGACTCCGTGCTTTTATCTACTTGCAGACTTGAGCAGTGCTCAATATCTCTGGGAATGCTTAAGCGATGCGATGCAGGAATTTAATGGTAAGCCTATTGGCTTAGACGCTTTGCAAACTTTGCCGAGTCAAAAAAATATTTAAATAGGAATAATTATGGCGTTTCCAACTGAAGCAAATTACGTAATCGTGGGTGCGGGCATTCACGGGCTTAGTACGGCATATCATCTGGCTCTTGAGTTAAAGGCGAAGGGGCGAGGCGACGGCAGGGACATTGTAGTGCTGGATAAAACCGGTATTGCAGCTGGCGCTTCTGGTATCGCTTGCGGGGTGATTCGAAATAATTATTTTCAACCAGCGATGCGTGAACTGATGGCGCATAGCGTCAGTGTCTGGGAAAGCGACCCAGTCGCCTATAGCTATAACGCAGTCGGCTATATGCAGATTAGTTCAGAGAGCATGCACTCCGATGTCAGTACTATCTATGAGCAACAGCAGCAAATTGGTTACGCTTCTACGTTTATCGAAGGCGAGGCAGACTGCAGAAACTATATGCAAGGCTTGTTTCATGACTGGCAGGCAAAAAGCATCACATCGGTGCTGCACGAGGCACCTGGCGGATACGCCAATAATACCAAGGCATTGTATGGCTTGGCCGCTAAGGTCGAATCTGAAGGTGTACGAATCATAACAGGGGTTGAGGTAACTGGCTTTACTCAGGATAGTTCAGGCGCGATTAGTAAGGTAGAAACCGACCGAGGCGACATTGATTGTGACTATGTCGTCATTGGCGCTGGGCCTTGGGCAAAACAGTTTTGGGATATGTTGGACTTGCCCAAGACAATATCTATAAAGAACCCCGATTCAGGTGAACTAAGAACCGATATTCCGATGTGGGTTTACTGGTCATTGCAAGAAGGTGTTCTGGGGGTAGACCCCAAGTTACAGGTTACAAATGAAGGCGCATTACCGCCGGTGATTCATGTCGATACCGATGCACCACTTTACTGTGATGAAGACGGTTCATTGATCACCGATGAAATGTGGGGCATCTACTACAAGCCTGATTTTCATTTTGGCGGAGTTCAAGGTGGGGCCGCGCCGTTTATTGTCGATAAGCCAGCCGATTCGGTGGCCGTTGACCCCTATGGCGCAGAGTCACCAGAATTCATTGTAGGAAATGAGTTTGCCCGCATGTGGGTATCGGCCTTAGCGCACTGTCAAAAACGATTCTCAGGCACAATGCCAAAATACAAAAAAGAACCCTCAGGTGGCATAGGCGCATTCACCCCCGATAGCTTTCCTGTGTTCGACGTATTCCATCAAAATTGCTACTTCATCGCAGACTCAAACCACGGCTATAAAATGTTAGGGGTAGGTAAATTAGTAGCAGAAGATATTTGCAGTGAAGCCGAATCAAAATTATTAAAACCATTTAGATTCTCACGCTACGCACAAGGCGCTTTGCATCCAGTTTCGAATAGTCCTTTTCCCTGGAGTTGATTCTTGGGTATTGCGATCGGTATAGGGATATACCTTATTAGAGTCTTGCAGGAGCATTTAGCGAAATGCAGCCGACGCGTGCTGCTATGCGAGTCGTTTCCGTTTTCCGCATTAAAAATGAGTGGCCAAGGTTAATCTAAAATTTAGCCGGGTTGTCGCGAGGACTGTCTGAGCGCAGCGAGTTCCACAGCGCCGCTGAATTTTAGATTAACCTTGGGAACCCGAAGGGTCACCATTTGCGGTGTATTTCTTTGCTTCTGTTTCTTTTGTACAAGCAAAGAAATGAAGGCCCGCCCTGGCTAGGGGCAATCTATAAATAGATACGAACCTGCGCTCCAATAAGGTATTTATATTGGACAGGAGCTGAATCAAACAGGAAGCAAAGTGTCAGCGTTTACTGCGAAGTATGCGAAGAATATCCAAGCACTGCCGCCGCTAAATCTTCCAAAGCTGTTCCAACTGATTTAAACACGGTTATCTCCTCATCGGAACAACGGCCTTGATGTTCTCCACGGGTCAAAGCATAAAGATTAGACTGGATGTCGTCCGCTGAGAAAGCGCCAGACTGAATCGCCTGAATAATATCACCGGCTTCTTGCAAGGCACCGTCGGTGGTGTCCACGAAGACACTCGCTTTTTGTATTAGCTCATCATCCGATTCACGCATGTTGGGCTTGAAGGCTCCGACTAAGTCCACATGGGTGCCTGGTTCAATCCAATCACCATAGATCAAAGGTTCTTCTGATAGGGTAGCGCTGCTAATGATGTCGGCGTGTTGAGCCGCTGCTGGCAGATCAGTTACAAGGTTTACACCAAGGCCATTTCGACGCATCTGTTGCGCGAGCTTCTCGCTGTTTTCGACATTACGCCCCCAAATAGACACCGTAGAGATTGGTCGAACCGCGCAATGCGCTTCAATTAAATTAGGTGCTAAGCCGCCGCTACCAAGCATCAATAAATTCTTGGAGTCAGCTCTAGACAGATAGCTGGATGCCAATGCCGATGCTGCCGCTGTGCGTCGATGGGTAAGTACAGCGCCGTCAATAATGGCTAATAGCTCTCCAGTTTTGGATGATGATAATTGATAGCTGGCAGATACCGCTGACAAACCACGCTTAGCATTTTCAGGAATAACCAGTACTTGTTTTACGCCAAGAAACTCGCCTTCTATCCATGCAGGCATAAGCAGTAGTGTGCCGGCGGCTTCACCAGGAATTGCAAATTCATGGTGATGGCGAGTAGGCGCAGCACAACCACTAATAAAGCCCTCACGCAGAGCTTCTACTAAGGCAAGCCAAGGTAGTGCTGCCGCCGTGTCCTTTGCATCTAAAATTATCATTTAACTATGGAAGAGCTCTCAGTCATCAAGACTAAGAGCCCTAAGCCATTGAGCGCCTTTAACTAAAAAGACCTGGGAAATATTTATCACGAATTCCTGCGATCAATATCAGGGTAATCATCACTGGCGCAACATAGCGCACAAAGAACAATAGAAAATGGCCTAGCTTACGATCAGCGTCACTGAACTCGGCTTCCATAATCGCTCTATCCAAACGCCAACCCACAAACAAAACGACTAACAACGCAGACAGTGGTAAAAGCACCGGTGCTGTGAGTCCTACATCTAGAAAATCAAGAAAACCAGGGCTGTATAAACAGACAAACCCAACCGCAATCATCGCAACGCCCATATAAATTGCAGAGCGCGCTTTAGTGATTTTAAATTGTTCTGATAGGTGCGCCGCGGGAACTTCTAACATTGCAACGCCTGTGGTTAATGCCGCAAAGAAGGCCATGCAGAAGAACGCAGCGCCAATAATATTGCCACCAGGAGTTGCAATAAGCGCGGTTGGAAGTGTTTTAAAGAACAATCCTGCGCCGGCCTGAAAGTCGAGACCGTATTTAAAGACGATCGGGAATATAGCGAGGCCCGCGATAAGGGCGACCATGGTGTCCGCTAAGCCAATGATGAATGCCGATTGCGGAATACTGATGTGTTTAGGTAAATAACTACCATAGGCAACCATCATTGCCATACCCAAACCAATTGAGAAAAAGGCTTGGCCCAAAGCGCTGACCATCACTTTGCCGGTGACTTTAGAAAAGTCTGGGTTGAACATAAAGTCAATTGCCTGAGAGGTTCCCCCTGAGGCCCATCCAGAAATGAGGCTGTATATACATAATGCCAAAAGCAAGGCAAAGAATGCCGGCATAAGTATTTTAGAGGCCAGCTCAATACCACGATTCAAGCCTCGTGCCACTAACCATATTACCAAGCCGCAAAAGATTAGAAACGAAATCATCAAATCACCAGGGCTGGCGACTAAATGGTCAAATTGAGCGGCTATTTGTTCTGGTGTTTGACCGTCAAAAGCACCATTCAAGAAGCGCGGTATGTAGGCCATTACCCAAGCGGCAACCACGGCATAAAAGCTGATAATCAAAAATGAGCCCAACATGCCAAGCCACATTCCTATATCCCAGGCTTTAGCGACACCACTTCGTTGCGAAAGATCGCGAATACTATTTACCGAACTCGAGGCCGACCCAGCACGACCAATAATGAATTCGCTCATTAGGGTGGGTATTCCAATAAAGATTACACAACCCAAATAAACAGCGATAAAAGCACCACCACCGTTACTGCCGGCCTCTGCAGAGAACCGCCAAAGGTTACCGAGACCGACAGAGCAGCCGATTGCCGCTAAAATGAACGCGAGTCGAGACGACCACTGTGCTGTACCAGTTGCTGATGCCATTGAGTTGCTCCTATTTGATTTATTATTTTTTGTTATTTTCATGCTTCTAAACGAAACGTTCTAATAGCCCATACTAATATAAACCACCAACTATTGATAAGGAGTTTACTTAAGCAATATCTAGTCGATGGCCTACAAAGCCAGTTCATACTTAATCAACGGTCGTTTAGAGATAATGTCTTCAGTTTTTGATGTGTCGCCTATTGGGTTTGTCGGCGTGATATATAAACATTTCTATCAACAAAAAAAAAGCCCATAAATATTGCTAGCAAGGACCCAAGATAAAGAGACATGAAGCTCAATATTTTCGCGTTTTGAGGTGACGATGGCCAATACACAATAGTCACTTTCTCTGCGATCTTAGAGAGCTTGAACGATGATGAGAACTTAGTTGTGAAAGTAGTTTTGTCGCCTTCAACAGTTACAAACCAGACAATAGACGCATTCGACGGCGCGTTGAATGTGCTTGAGTACTGAAACTCATCTTCTGGCACCAGCTGGGTATTTGTAATTTCGCCAATAGTGGAAACGCCATTTATCGACATTAGCGTGTGGTTACCTAGCAAATTGAGCGAGCCAGCAATGATTGCATAGGCCAACAATAAGACCGCAAACCCAAAGAACTTTGTTTTGTTTCAAGAGGTCATCGTTAATTCACTTGATTTAATGCGTTCCAACTTAGGTTGAACGGATTTCCACATAACATACGACTATTATGCATGGCGAAAATTAAGCAGGTTTTTTTGCTAGTTCATTACCATATAAACCGCCCAATATTGTGATGCGCATGCAAGCCATACCACCAACGTCTTAATCATAGCGGACAACCAACCACGGTTTAGCGATCAGTAAGCTTAGGTGACTTCGGTTTGCAAAATATTTTTATACTCGACGGCAGTTAGAAGAACCCGCGCGTTTGCTCATGAGGTACTAGAAAGCATCGGAGTAAAATTCTCTACCTCTTGTATTAGAAGGGGCTCCTGAGTTGCGACTCTAGGTTCAGCGATCAACTTTTTCAGTGTTGTTTCTGTGGCCAAATATTGATCAATCGCAGGAAACTTAGTTTCAACGTAGCTCGCCATTTGCTCAATGGTGTCTGGAAATTCGGCGAGCAGTTGCGAATAACTTGATTGCGTATAAACAAGCGCGTGGGTACTGGTTGGACCGGTTTCGCCGTTTGCTATTTCCCTCAGGTGTTCACAGTCATTTAACATTGGATATTGCTTTTCCCTGCAATACCCCCCTAGATACAAAATATCCCAGCTCGCGGCTTTTGCCTCTTCTAAACTCTTAGCCAAGTACGTGAGCGTGGCCGCATCGAAAATGACGTCGTCTTCTAGCACCAATACATTTTCGTGCTGATTTATTGATGCACTTTGAATGATTGCTCGGTGTGACAATGTGGATCCAATATGGTGATTTTCTGGCGTTTCAATGGCAGAGAATCGTTGTACCCGATGGGCAATTCCAAGCTGTTCAAATTGCGCCATTGCCGACTGCCATCGACCTTCTTCACGATCTAGGTTAATACAATAGATCGCATCAAAAAAGTAAAACGGGTTATCGATTTCGGTTTGAACAGTAGCAATGATTTTGGTGGTTTCAGCCTCACCGATGAATGAATTGAAATGTTCAATCATTTCACCATTATCAATATCCAATTCATCATGAGCGATCATGTAATTACGAATTCGATCTTGCCAGCTGAGTGAGTAACGTGTCCCCATCGGTCGATTAAATCGATGCAGCCAACGTAAAAACGGTAGGCATATTGTTCGTCCACCTGCACGGCGAACCTTCTCGTGCACATAACCCTCTTCGCCACCAAAGCCCATAAAGCGGGGGTTTACTTTCGGCCAACTGTCTTTGCGAAAAGCAAACAAACCAAGCCCTTGCATTGGAATATCAAAGCCAGGATTTTCGAGATCATGAACTCTTGAATCGCTTGCCCATGTTCCATACATGCCGGCACCCCAACCGGGCGCGAAATGCGATGACAAAGAAAACAAATCATCGGCTATCAATGGCCCTTGAAGTAAATCAGAAGTGTCTGGGTGAGCGTCTATGTAGTCCAGCAGCTGCTTGATTGCGCCGGGCAAGATCATTACGTGTGAATCCATGCACATGATATACGGAGCAGTGGTTTGGTTGATTAATGAAAACCGAGACCAGGTTCCTTGAAAATTGTCGCCTTGAATATATCGATAGTTCGGCACCCAATCGCCAAGACTTTTTAAAGCCTCAGCGCAAACGCCTGTGGGATTGTTGTCCAGCACCACAAACTCAATGTCATCCAATATTTCTGGGTGATATAAACGAATTGCCTGTACCGAAAAATACACCCCATCGTAGTCATCGAAGGTCGCCATGCCGATGCACAATTTATGTTGTTTTGACGATGCCGGAGGTGGTATCTGCTCAACCCGCGGCGCTTGGCTCGCTATTTGTTTGAATACAATCGCGCCATGTAAAGCCAGTTCACGCAAGGTAGTTTTAACGTCGTGACCGATGCTTTCAATATCATCGGGAAAACTTTCACCGAGAGTGCCGATGATCGCGTCAACGCTTTTAATTGAGTCGCACTGTGCGAGAATTAAATTGGTAGTTTCGTTGGTATTGAAATGGGCGCCCGATTGCGAATTTGACAACCGGCTTGAACCCTGGTGTTGAGAGAGTGCCCAGCCGACTCCTATTTGCGGAATCAATATTGAGGAAGATGATTTTTTCATAATTTCGGCAGGCTCTTTATTACTTTGATTGGCGGTTGAATCGGCTATTGTTGGAGAAGCTGATCTCTGTGGTAGATATTGTCTGGCGACTACATTGTAGCTTGTGTCTACCGTCATAATACTCTGTTCGGTAATTAAGCCCTCATGAAACTCCGAAAAGTCTACTCGAGATTGGTCCCACCAAAGGTGATTCCACATGTGCATGCTATAGACTTCTTCGAAGTCATCATCCAGCCCTTCAAAGAGCGTGCTGATGCCGTTTTTTGTCCATATGTGTTTGAAAAAAAGTGCTGTGTACAACATGCACTTGGTCAGGCAGTTCGGATGCCAGTGGCGCCGCTGGCTGGCAAGAATGCGAACTCCATGTGCCGTCAAATGATTGATAGCTAGCCTCTAGCCATTGTTTGGCGAACTCTGAATTGGGTTCAGACATCAGCAGGGCGTTACACAACGAAGGCGCTGCTTGCTTGCTCAAGGAATCGACAACATCCTGCTCACGACCAATCACAAACGAGTGTTGGTAAAGCTCATCCGGTATTGGGTTTACAAACAGTGTATCCATATCGGCATAGACACCACCGTACTCTACTCGCTTTTTTAAACGGATAAAATCGGCATGATGTGCGTAACTAAGTTTAGACGCCTTGATAAGTCGACCTTCTTGATGATCCTGGTAGGCGCTGTTCTGTTGTACAAAAGACTCCAGCTCTACTTCAATCAGAGTTAGGTGAGGTTTTATCAACTCCCAATATTCACCATAGGGTTGGTAATGATAGTAAAAATGTAGCGCCGCCGGCTTATTAATTTCTAGACAAGATTTTAAGCAAAGATAGTATGCAAGATGAAACGGTTCGGTTTGTTCTTTCAGACCAAATATAAAGTGAAAAAGTTTAGCAATTTTAGTCGCCATAGTCGCCTGATAGAGTTGTGCACCAATCTGTGTTGAATTTAAATTTTTGTGTATATCTAAAGCATGGTCTTGCGCTTTTTGCCGTGCTGTATCGGCTGTCGCGAACACCGTTTTTAAATGTTCAGAAATGCTGTGCTGACTGGCTTGTGCGCATTGTTGGTCACTACTATAGGACGATTCACTTTGAGCACGTATGACTTGGCTTAATTGGTAGGACGCAAGGTGGCTGGAGTCGTCTGATAGATAATCCAAATGTCCTCCCCAACCGGCGGCAACAACGGGGTTACCGATTCCAGCGGATTCAAACATACCCAAGCCCCAGCCTTCAGCGTGACTTGTGGAAACAAAACAATCGCCAAGTTGGTGCAGTGCAGTGATCTCATCGTTACTAAGTTTGTGATTAACCACCTTAATGTGCGCAGCGAAAGGATAGCCAGCAACAATTTCTGCAACCAATAATTGCGTATCCTGATCGCCCAGCTGCTGGTTACCAGGGTGCCCACGAGCGGATGTTTTTACCACCAAGGACACCGGGTCAGCGGCGGTAAAGCTACTTAGATATGCGTGAACCAATAACCCCAAATCCTTGCTGGCAGTCCATTCATTGATGCTATAAAAGAGATAGTTCTCCGGCGCAACTTCTATCAAGCTGCGCATGCTACTCAGCGTGATGTCAGTCACTGAAGGCGCTTGGTTTAGAATATGTGGGACAACATGAATCGGAATTACAACACCCGAATTTTCGAATATTGGTTGATTAAAAGCGCTTGGCACCTACACACGATCAACCTGCTTGATAAGCCCCGCAAAATGTTTCGGTAAACAAGTGGTCTCCCATACGGTATAGCCAATATGGTATTGCTTTTCCTCTTTCAGGCAAGGCCAATACTCAGGTACCGTATGCATCAATATGCAGTGGTAGTCGTTAATTGGTTCTAGGCAAGCAACGAGCCTGTCAATTTGACTGTCTTGAGATAGACACTGCTTGAGTATTTCCCGAACTTGCTGATTGCCTGATGACGATTGATACCATGGCCGGTAATCTGGTTCAGTCGAAACCAGAGGTACCCAATACGATGGACATTCGAGATCAAGAAGAGCATTCAAGTAGCTGATTGCAGACAGCCCATAGCCTGATGACTCAAGCATGGAATAGTATTTTATGCCTTTGATGCTTACCAACCGATTTTATCGAAATATTTAATTCGAGCTTTAATGCTAAAGAAAACCAGAATATTACATGATCGATCTTCATCATCATTTTCGAGCATGGCTCTTTCCAGTTCAGTCAATGCGGTTTTATCCATTAATACTAATTGTGGGTTCTTGTTCCTTTTCACGGATCCAAATTATTTCGGGCTTGAATCAATCAAAAAAATCGATAAACCTCTCAATGCCTTGGGGCTCTGCCGCTGCTAATAGCCCCGGCGCGAATTAGAGTAAGCAACAAAGTTGAGTACTGTTTCGTTCGATCCCCTTGGTCGGTAATCCCACGGTTTTCCGGTTTGGTTGATAATTTTAGGATTCATATTGAGCCAGCAGCGCAGAAATTTGCCCGCCATTCTATCAAAAAGTTGTCGAAAAGTTACTACGGGATGTGGCTATAATACGTCCAATTTCAGATGGCATTTGCATGCTTATGTAGGTAGACTAAACAATAATGAAGGTAGCTTAGAAATTCAATAAAACTGAAAAAAGAGACAAAATAATGGACAATAATAAAAACAATGCAATTACGGGTGAAAATGAATCGTTGCTTAATAAAGAGGCATCTTCTTCTAACTCTACTGCTGAGCAAGCAGTTGGCGTAGAACAGAAAAATGCCCGACGTAAAGTTTTAAAAAACACCCTGATTGGAGGTGGTGCTGTTATTTCAACGAGTTTAGTGCCTAATAAATGGACAAAGCCGCTAATTGACTCAGTAATCCTTCCAAGCCACGCACAAACCAGTGACGTAGTCATTGTGATGGGCGGCGGCGCCGGAATCTCGGTTACTGAGGCTGAAAAATCGGTCACTAAGGCTGAAAATAATGGTGTTGGTGTTAACGATATTCTCGATATGTTTGTTGGACAAGCTCATGCGCAAGTTGTTGTGGATCCGCCTTCATTAAATGGTGGTTGCTTAGCACTCACCCTTGAAGGCGCAGTTGCAACTGTGTCATTAACCTTGAATGATTTATCGGTTGATGTTCAAAGCGGAACGGTTATTGGCACATCTGTCAGTGTTACAGGATTACATGCTGGTTACACAGTGACAGCAACATTAGACGGCGCCGGCGGCACAGCAACTGTCGCTGAAGGCTCTGTCAGCGGCTTTGGCGAGACTGGATCGTTTGGTGTTTCTGCTGCGACCCCAGAATGTGCGCCGGTTGCTACCACTACAGCATCGCCGACCACAACGGCGACACCGACGACCACAACGGCGACACCGACGACCACAACGGCGACACCGACGACCACAACACTAGCGCCGAATACAAATACGGTGTTTAACTTCAGTTTGTCGAAGTCTATCTGGTCATAAGCTGGTTTTTTTTAGTCGAATCGACTATAGCCCTATACTAATTGGTATAGGGCTATGTCAATTTAAGATAGAGCTAGTCAAAGCTCACCATGCCGTTATGGCGGGTGTAAACTGACGTATCTACATGGATTTCGTAACCCAGCTCACGTAACTCCCGGCAAAGCCAAAAATCTTCCGATAAATACTCGTCATCAGAAATGCCGACTCTGAAGACATCATAGTGAGTGGTCGCCATACCCGCTTGTCTAAGCATCTTATTGATCTTATAGGTTCGCTCTTGTTTAATGGCGTGGTCTACTAAAGACTTCACGGCTGCACGTGACAATAGTAGTGCCGCGGTGCCAACTCGGGTTACCGATTGTAGAACGGGTAGTACATTTAGTTTGGCATCTGTATTTATGGTCTGCTCCCCGGCAGCATTCTTACCTTTTAGGTAAACCGGAGCGCCAACAACATCTTTGTTATGCTTGAGCATTTGGGTAAGACCCTGATGGTCAAGAAAGACATCGGCGTCAAGAAACAAAAGGTGGGTGAATGTTTCTTTCTCCCAGAAACTGGCCAAAATAGTGTTTCTAGCTCGGGTGATCAAACTTTCGTTGCCGATCGTCATCACTGCGTGAGGAATATTATTGTGTACAAATCCGAGAATCGAATGCAGATAGTCTGTGTGTAGCATTCCGTTGTAAGCTGGCGTGCCAATTAACAAATGTGGAGATTGCGCTTGAGTCATAGAGTGTTTTTTAATTTCAATTATCAGTAAAAATAACGCGGCAGCCCGCGACTATCTGCCATCTTAACCTAATAACACTATGATAGGGTTATCAGATAAATTGTTGCGCATAGTTTTATGCCGTACTGAACACGACACCATTCATTGAATAGAACCTTTATGCATCGATTCTCTTACCTAATAACCTACCGCGAATCTAATCCAAGCCGGCGACGTAACCTGCATTACCTATTGCAGCAGTTGTGTCTCGACCCAACATTGGAAATAATTCTTGTTGAACAAGACGCCACAAGCCAATTCAACAACGAGTCACAAACTAACATCAAATACATATTTGTAGAGAATGCTGGCCGATTCAATAAATCCTGGGGGCTGAATATCGCGGCCAGCCATGCAAGCTGCGAGCGCTTGATGTTCGCTGATTCAGATATGCTTATTAGTGCACGGGCTTTAGACGAAGTCGCCGAATTAATGGATGACGGTACAGACGCCGTCAATCCGTATAATGTCTTAGTTGACCTTACCCAACAAGAATCACAACTATTATTAGCGCAGGCGCATGCGGTGCAAATTAATAGAACCGAGGAGCAACTAAATCGGCAGTCTATCGGCCAACACCCTCCTTTTTGCGGAGGAGCGTTCGCTCTAACACGAGGACTTTACGACTCGACAGGCGGAATGGATGAACGTTTTGAAGGCTGGGGGGCTGAAGACGATGCCATGTCTAAACGCGTGGATTTTTTCGCTACAAAAATGGTGTCACTTGAGCGCATGGCTTACCATTTGTGGCATGAGCCTAGTGAGGATGCCAGCCTTCATCCCCAGAGCTACATTCGAAATTTGTCACTCTTGAGCATGTATTACGAACGCTCCCAATCATTCTATCGCTCGATCGCACAAACGGATTTCCTAAGGAAGGCCCGAGACTCAAAATACAAATTGAGTGATAAGCCTGCGCCATCAAAAGATCAAACACCGCTCATATCATGTTTGTGCGTGACTCGAGGCCGGGTGTCACTATTAGCGCGAGCTATTAATTGTTTTCAGTTACAAAGTTACCCACATAAAGAGCTAATTGTCATTAGCGAATCAGATGACTTGGCAACCCATGTGTTTCTAGCGGGTCTAAATAACAATGAAATAAGGCATCATATCGAACCAATCAAACCAAAACAAAGCTTAGGTGATTTGCGCAACCTATCGATTCAAATGGCCAAGGGGCAATTCGTTTGCCAATGGGATGACGACGATTGGTATCACCCGGAACGGCTTGCAATGCAGTTGAAATCAGTGCAGCAACACAATAAAGCCGCATGCGTTTTGCCACGCTGGATAATCCATCGACGAGAGAACGATAAAGTGTATTGCTCTAATATTCGATTATGGGAAGGCAGCATGCTATGCCGCAAAGATTTTTTGCCCGCGAACGGAGTCTACGACAATAAGCACAAAGGTGAAGACTCACAAATAATTGAAACGCTTTTTATTGAAGACCAACTCGCCATTGAAGATTTTCCGGAACTCTATGTCTATTGCTTGAGTGGAGAAAACACTTGGGATAAGTCACATTTCGAAAAAATAATCGACGCAAGTGTTGAGCTCGACCCGCAAGATGCAGAGCTTGTTAGAAACACAATAGTCGCTTGAATGCAGCTTCGATTGAACGGTTCTCTTGCTCACCTTAAGCGACGCTAAGCCGTAGGCCGTTACTCGAAAAATGCTTGCTTACAAGCTGCGCGTAACCAGAAAATCGATGCTGGCACACCCATGCTTACCCCGCTAGTAGCGCCATTAGAATAATCGCGTATTGATAAAATAGCATTGGCGGCCAAGTTTTTTCTTACTAGCGTTTGCTAGTGAGGGACATTCATTTAAAAACACTTAAAAAAATGCGTCGTAATCATAACGTGTTTCACTTGACCATAACCAGTCTCTGCCGGCTAAACCTAATTGTGAGGGTCACTTAAATTTTAAACGGGCCCATATATTCCCCCAAACCCGTACATCTTTCTAGTTATAACGACCTCAGTTTTCCTTATAATCCATAACGCTTGTTTGGCAAATCAATATAGTATTGCAGAGACTCCCCATATCAAATGACAATGCTCGTTTGCTTCTTATTTATTAAAAAGTCATAAAAAATACAATGACAAAGAAAATTTTTCTTTGTCATTGCCTGAACTATCATGATACAACTCCACCAAAGTTAGCCACAGAGAAAAGTACTTGCAAAAGATTTTAAACGAAATTGCTGACATAATGAAGGTAAGTAGAGACCGTGGTAAAGTTGCTGACTACATCCCTGAACTTGCGGCAGTAGACCCTAATCAATTTGGAATTTCAGTCGCTTTGCCTAACGGGCAGGTGTTTAGCGCGGGTTGTGCGCAACAGTTATTTTCAATTCAGAGTATATCTAAAGTATTCAGCCTAGCGTTGGCATTGGGAAAAATCGGCGATGCGGTTTGGGCAAAAGTTGGCAGAGAGCCCTCTGGTGATCCATTTAACTCTATTGTTCAACTTGAGCATGAACATGGCAGGCCACGTAATCCGTTTATTAACGCAGGGGCTATTGCTGTTGTTGATGCAATTATGATGGGACATGAGCCTAAAGAGTTGCTAGCGGAAATTTTACTGTTCGTTCGCTATATTGCTAATGACGACAGTATAGCTATTGATGAAAAAGTTGCATTGTCAGAGCTGGCTACAGGACATCGTAATGCCTCATTAGCACATTTTATGGCATCGTTTGGTCGTATCGAACATGCAATCGACTGGGTGCTGGGGGTTTATTGTCATCAGTGCTCAATTTCAATGAGTTGTGATCAGTTAGCAAAATCAGGATTGTTTTTAGTGTCTGATGGTGTAAATCAAAGCACGGGATTTCGAGTAGTATCGTCGCACAGAGCTAGGCGTATAAATTCGCTGATGTTAATGTGTGGCCATTATGACGGTTCAGGTGAGTTTGCTTATCGTGTTGGTTTGCCTGGTAAAAGTGGTGTTGGTGGGGGTATTTTGGCTATTGCACCAAGCAAAGCATCTATAGCAGTTTGGTCTCCAGGGCTTGATGGAATAGGCAATAGTAAATTGGGAACCTTGGCTTTAGAGATGTTAGTTGAACGCACCGGATGGTCAGTTTTTTAGTGCTTTTTGTATCGTGTAATAAACAATCTAAGTATTCTTTGGTCTAATTACTGTAGCGCAACAGTATTTATTTTTTCGGCAAGACTATTAAGAGCTTGTTCAAACGCGATGTAAGAATAACGACAGGCAAGTACCGCTCTGGTGTTAGTTTAGGCTGGCATAATGACTGGCTTAGCTGTCCCGCTGGTCCCAGCTTCAATGTTGCAATCTCACTCTAAATAACACTTCAAAAAAGAGAGAGAAAAACATTTAATTCTCTTGGTTCTGCGATCTTCGTGGCAATCCTAAAATGTAAGAGAGTTGTATTTGCACACCCAATTTTAAACCGTTATAAGACTGTATCTTTTTCTACAGTCTCGTTATATTCGTAAAGTAACCATTGAGAGATAGATATGAGTGATCCAAAAAGAGCATCTGACACACCTTATGCAGTTGAAGTTGAAACCGGGAAATCATATTTCTGGTGTTCATGTGGTGAAAGTAAATCACAACCATTTTGCGATGGATCTCATAAAGGCACAGATTTCACGCCAGTAAAGTACCAGGCTGAGGAATCTAAAAAGGTTTTCTTTTGTGGCTGTAAAAGTACAGCATCGCAACCGATGTGCGATGGTAGGCATAACAAAACTTAGCAAGCACAAGCATGCTACAGGCCTCTACTGCACTGTTAAAAGCCAAATAGCAGCCCCTGCTATGCCTGAAATCATTAAACAGAGAATGACCGCCGATGTAGAAGGAGCATATAGGCGTCGAATAAACTAACGCCTTGTATCTATTGCTGGCGCTTGATTAAAATCAGATTTTGTGTAAATGAGAAATATGAAAACCATAGGAATGTTAGGAGGAATGAGTTGGGAATCCACGGCCAACTACTACAAGGCTTTAAACGAAGGTGTTAGAAACAGTCTAGGAGGCCTTCACTCTGCAAGGATTTGTATGGTTAGTGTTGATTTTGATGAAATCGAAAAATTACAGCATCGAGGTGACTGGAATAAAACTGCAGCGATATTATCTAAAGCCGCTGTGTCAGTTGAAGCGGGTGGCGCGGATTTTCTCCTAATCTGTACTAATACAATGCATAAGGTAGCTCTAGAAATTGCCAGTGAAATATCAATTCCAATTCTGCATATTGCAGATGCAACCGCCGACAAATTGCAAAGTGACGATATGAAATGTGTTGGTTTGCTGGGCACGCGATTTACGATGGAGCAAGATTTTTATAAAGGACGATTAACAGATAAATACAATATCAAGGTCCTGACGCCTGATATTGAGCAACGAAAAATCGTACATGAAGTTATCTACTCGGAATTATGCCTCGGTAAAGTCATTGAATCTTCTAGAGTTGACTACCTAAAGGTCATTGATGACCTCTATGCAAAAGGAGCTCAGGCAATAATCTTAGCTTGCACTGAAATAGGGCTTCTTATTCACCAGCAACATACATCGGTGCCTTTATATGACACAACTGAAATTCATGCAGCAGCAGCGGTTAAGCTTGCTGTATCGTAGAAAGGGTAATCATTCAAGTTTAAACACCACCACGCTCTGTTCTGGTGTGTTTTTAACGTTTCAACTAGCACCTTCTTGTTGGACAAATAAAACAGTCGGCGGTCAACCTTTATCCAACACTAGCTAGATAAACTGGAGAGTTCTAAAAAATGTTTAGAAAAACGAAAGTCGCCTGTTGGATGATTGTAAACCTTCTATTTTCTGTTGCGTTACCTGCTCAAGATTCATGGCTCTCGACACCCGAAAGCATTGAAGCGTTTCGACAACAGGTTGAATCAACCAATCCAGCCGAGTCAAAAGTTGAACTTGCTTCGATTCAGAATACCAGCGTTGATCTTGGCGACCGTAGTATTGACATCAGAATTTATGATCCAGGTAGTTCAGAGCCTGCACCGGTACTTATTTATGTACATGGAGCGTGTTGGGTCGCAGGTAGCTTGAATAGTCATGACGAGGTTAGTCGATACCTTGCTAAAGAACGTGGTTCGAAAGTCATCGCTATTGACTACCGACTTGCGCCTGAATACAAGTATCCTGCAGCCCATGATGACAGACTTGATACGGTGCAATGGGTTTGGGATAATGTTGAGAAACTTGGAATCGACAAAAACCGATTTGCTATTGGCGGGGAAAGCGCAGGCGCATACTTCGCCGCCGCTACAGCTCTGTGCGGTATACAGGCATCTGATAGTCCAGCATTTTCTTTTCTGTTACTGGTTTATGCGGCACTTGATGGTGGAGGGGCGGCTTGGCCCGAGTGTAAATCTCAATATTTTGAAAATAACACTGATGCCAGATCCGATTTTACGTCGCCACTGTGGGCGGAACAACTTGCAGGGTTACCACCGACTTATAATGTTTTTGGCCAGTTTCAGATTTCCCGAGCAGAACAAGAACGATTTATGAGAAAACTGAGAGAGCAAGGCGTAGCAGGTCAAAGCTTCATGATTCCAGATGTCGGGCACGATATTGGATACTGGTTGGGTTTCTCCGGCAATCTAGCTGCCCATAGAAAAGCAATTTAAACTATAAAATTAGGCTTTGGTTTAGATAAATGAATTACTATGAGGGCTGCTTCTCGTGAGTAACAACAACATTAGGCTAGTGTTTCATGCAAATTCTTAAGATTAAAGCTAACCAGACGTTGAACTTGCGCAATACGATTCTTCGTCCCGGATTGGATTTGGCCCAATGTGAGTATGTTGGTGACAATGATGATTCAACCCATCACTTGGGTTGTGTGGTGGATAATGAACTGGTTGGTATCGTGTCGATATACGAGCGGTCCAACTCTGCAGTGCATAGCGGCTGTGGCTTTCAAATTAGAGCAATGGCGACTTGTGATACTGTACGCGGCAAAGGTATGGGCTTAAGTCTATTAAAGGCAGCAGAGCAGACAGCGTTTAATTCAGGTGCGAAATATATATGGGCAAATGCGCGCGCTTCTGCGATTGGTTTTTATAAAAAAGCCGGTTATCAAATTGGTCATGAAGAGTTTCAAATTGAAGGCGTAGGCGCTCATTTTGTTGTTTGCCTGCCTCGAACTCAAAAAAAAACCGGCGTTACTGCGAGGGCTAATGATGGGTCAATGCCGTACTAGCGCGCGATATTGATGTTAAGAGCTTAATGCCTGTCTTTGATGGAATGAAATCATCTTTTGTTGCTTAATCTCAGTTAGGTAAGTCTCTGATCTACTAATACGCTCGGCACTAGCGCCCAGCGAAATATAAAAAATGCCCAATCTAATCTCTACAAAACTATCCTCAGATCGAGTCTTATGGTTGATTTCGTGCGCGCTGTTTACTGGCGGAATTATTTTGCCGATGTTTACCTTCCATAACTTTCTGTTCTTTGATGATACATTCTCGCTTATCGGCAGTATTGTGCATCTATTCAATGAGGGTCAGTTTTTTCTATTTGTGGTGATGCTTTCGTTCAGCATTATTGGGCCCCTGTATAAGCTGACCATATTAAGTATTTTGATAAGTGCAAAACCTATTGATGACCAGCATAGAATTAAGCTAGTACAAAGACTTGCCATACTAGGTAAGTGGTCGATGGCGGATGTTTTTGTGGTTGCGATTTTGGCGTCAACAATAAAAATGGGTTTTGTTGCAAGCGTTTCCATTCATAGTGGCTTGGTAACATTTGGACTGGCGGTGATTGCTAGTATAGTGATGGTACAAAAACAATTATCCGGATATGAGTTAAGGCCAATTAACCGGAATGCTTAATCAGGGCTTCCTGAACCAAAGAATCGCCAACAAGGATGTAATCAAAAGCAATACGCCATTTCGGTTCTTCGGGAAGGGTGTCGTTTAGTTGGCGCTTACCTTACAAACGCCATTTCTTGCGCCCAGTATTCATAGATATAGCCACCTACCAATGGGCCCATAGCTGCACCAATACCGGCCGCGGCCTCTTTAGCGCCGAGCACTGTTCCACGTAGATCCGCAGGCGCCATGTCGGCCACCAAAGCATCTTCAGTTGGGCTGGCCATTGGCCAACCAATTGAAAACATGACGTAGAACAAGGCGATTGGGAGTAGAGAGTTCCAGAAAGGCATTGCGATGGATACAAGCCCAGCAATGGCCACGCCAGTCGCGATTACCGGGCCACGATCCCATCTATCGGACCACTTGCCCAGCGTAGCGGGGCAGTATTGCATAGACTAATCCAGAAGGTAGAAACATCAATGCCAATACCAGCTCTCTGACATCGAATTTACTGTTAAGAAATAATAGGTAAATTGGTACGATTAAGGCGCTGGCAAGCGCGAATAGAAAAACAATAAAAAATATTTTGGGCAGCGCCATCGGCTAAGAGACCTGTAACTTCTGATTTTGCTTACCCTTAACCAGCATTTTTGTTTTCACATTAAACGAAAAAACAAACGCTATCGCAAATGCCAGCGCGTAGCCACCAAAGGCCCAAACCCAAGCAGCTTGCATAGGCATAAATCCGAGTAGGGTGAATCCGTAGCTTGCGCCTAGCATTGACCCACGAACTGAGGTTGTTAGTCTGCCCATGGACGAGCCGAGGCTACTGGAACCATTCAGGTCAGCAATAATGGTTCTAGCTGAAGCCTACATAAGCGACGCGCTAATTCCCTGTAAAAACCTCGCGAGGTAGAAGCCATGGATGTCGGTACTTTGTGAGAACACCAACATGGCTGGCACATAGAAGAAAAAAGCACTACTGAAAAACCAACGACGTCCAAAGCGATCTAGACAAAAACCGACCAAGGGCCAGATTAACAGCATGGTACCGGTGAAGACCGCATACATGCCGCCAATGCCGATTGCATCGATTCCTAGGTCGCTGGCAGGTATCGGCAGACTGAAGTTGAGAAAGACGAACGCAAATGAGCCAAAGAAAACCGGGTTGAGGTAGCTCGGTTTGCAGATTTTTTTTCGTCATGTTCTGTCATTTAAGCGAGCAAGTATTTAGGTTAATTAGCGAAACCGACCAAGACTGCAACATTCACTATAACCATCAAATCTTTGCCATTTTCCGCGACGACGTCTAAGCCGCCTTGTTCTACTTCTACGGTTACTTGCCCATATGGTAGTTCGGCTGCAACCGCCTGAGCGTCAACGGCGTCGGGTTTTTGTGCGGCGACTTTTAGAGTGATCAACATGTCGTCGCGAGATTTGTCGATGTGTGCAAAGAAATTGATGCTGGAGTGGCGAATTGCATCTGAGACTGCGCGTTTGGCTGCCTTGGTATAATCACCGCCGTGTACGTCGACGCCCATGCCCATTTCGGTTAAGTATCTTTTTTGGATCATTTTAATTATCTGTTTTACCTAAGTTGATTCTATTCTAGATAGTTGTTCAAGTCTTTAATGAGCCCGTTGAATTAAATCTGCGATGGCCATAAAATCTTTGGTGAGTAGTTCGTTATCCACGCTGATCGACATGCTTTGGCGATAATACGCGCTCAGATCGAGCCCCACACCTAAAGCGCAAAGATTAATGTCGGGCCGGGCCTCTACTATTGCTGCAACCTGCGCCAAATGTTGATCAAGGTAGCGATCATCATTAGCCGCATGGGTGGCCGTATCCATTGGCGAGCCGTCGGATATCATGACAATGATCTTTCTTTCTTCTGGCCGAGACTCAATCCGTTTTACTGCCCATTCTAATGCTTCGCCATCGACGCCTTCTCTAAAGTTATCCGATTTCAATAGGCCCGCGATTGCTTGACGAGCCCGTCGCCATGGTGTTTCGGCTGATTTATAAATAGTATGGCAGAGCGACGTCAAGCGACCGGGATTGGCTGGCTTGCCTGCGCGAATCCATTCCTTAGCTACCTTGCCGCCATTCCAATTTACGGTAGTGAAGCCCAATACCTCACTCTTGATATTCGCCAATTCTAATATTTTAGCGAGAGTGTCTACCATCGCTGCAATCGCCATATTGTGGTGCGTCATTGAGCCAGAATTGTCGATCACTATAGAGACTATACAATCGGAGTTGGGTTTATGACTGAGTTTTCGAAACAGCTTGCGATCATTCGGCGATGTGACTAAGCGCGCTAGTCGGGCTGAATCAAGATGCCCTTCTTCTTCTCCAAAAGACCAACCTGCAAGGGCAGGGCTGGCGATTAATTGGCGCAGATAGCGCGCCACGCGATGACTGTTAACGCTTTGCTGTCGAATGTGCTTGTCTAAGGCAATACGCATCTTTTTGAGTTGCGCAATGCGTATGGTTTTATCTGCTTTTACTTCTTTATCGTAGGCTCGATTGTAAACTTGATAATAATATCCGCTTTGTGCATGCGTGATTTTTTCGGTACTTGAAATTGCAAAACGCTGTTCTAGACTCAAGCCGTCTGCATCTAACCATTGTAGGTTTAGGAGCTTTGCGTTACTTAGAATTCGAACCGTCTTATTAACATCATCATCTTGATCGCTAGCTTGCGCAGCATCTTCAATCATGGTGTTGATGATGCGTGCAATGTCTAACGCATGCTCAGAAAATTGTTGTTGGCTATGCGTGACCCTACTCATTGCTCTAAGCGGCTTGCCTATGCTTAGCGCGAGCTTCCAACGAGTAGCCTCTATGGTGTCTTCTATGGTTTCAGGTATCGCCAATTTGAGTAGTCGGGACCAGCACATAAGGTTTACTGTGAAGATCAATAGGCCAACGCTATTTTCTACCAATGCTGAACTGCCTGCTTTATTCGCCCAATACAAGAAGCGACGCTGCAAGTTAGTGCGCATGCCTGGCATATTGTCAGGCGCCAGAGATTCTGTGCGTAGTTGCTCTAGTAGCTCAAACACTAATCGTTGGATAGGATTTTCGGGGCTAAGGGATGCATGCAGTTGTTGGTCGCTGTGCAGTAAGCGCAGGGCGATCGCGTCGGCAACGCCGCGTAATTTTGCTGCGTCATGAGTCTCTAGATCTAGGTGCAAATACGGTGCACATAACAGCATTGGCTGTTCTTTTAGTAATAAGTAGTGACCGCGATAATGCGCTGTTGGCTCGCCTGCCAGTGCACGAATAGAGGCCGCGCACCATTGCTCTAGTTTTTGTTGCAGAACTTCTAGACGCTCCATCACACGCGGCCCGTCGACAAGTATTGAACCGCTAGCTTATTCTTCGAACCAAGCATTGATCGATTCGCCTTCTGGCAGTTCGCGGTCAAAACAGCGTTGGTAGTATTCCGCAATAATGCCGTATTCAAGCTCATCGCACTTGTTTAAAAAAGACAGCCTGAAGGCCGCGGCTGAATCATGAAAAATTTCCATATTCTCAGCCCAAAATATCACCGTGCGGGGTGACATCACGGTTGAAATATCGCCAGCTTCAAAACCTTTACGGGTTAAATCAGCGAGCGCCACCATAGATGCGACAGTATTACGGCCGGCCTCATGATTGAGGCTAGGAACTCGACTACAGACAATGTCGATTTCATCAGCGGCTGGGAGGTAGTTAAGCTTCGCAACAATATTCCAGCGATCTACTTGAGCTTGATTCATCACCGACGTCCCATGATACAAGCCGTTTAGATTACCCAAGCCAACAGTATTGGCAGTAGCGAAAAGACGGAAGCTTGGATGCGCGCTTAAAACCTTATTTTGATCTAAAAGAGTGAACTTACCTTCGCGCTCTAGGATTCGTTGGATTACAAACATGACTTCTGGGCGAGCTGCGTCTAGTTCGTCAAAAATAAGTGCTACTGGGCGTTGAATAGACCATGGTAATAGGCCTTCTTGAAACTCAGTTACTTGTTTGCCATCGCGGATAACAACCGCATCTTTACCGACCAAATCAAGACGGCTGATATGTCCGTCTAGGTTGACCCTCACGCAGGGCCAGTTCAAGCGCGCTGCGATTTGTTCTATGTGAGTGGATTTTCCGGTGCCGTGCATGCCTTGCACCATCACTCTACGATTGTGAACGAAGCCCGATAAAATCGCCAAGGTGATATCACTATTAAAGCGGTATGCTTGGTCAATCTCTGGGACATGCTCATCTCGTTCAGAAAACGCAGGCACCTTAATAGACGTCTCTATCCCAAATAGATCTTTGGCAGCCAGTAATTGATCTGGTTTTTGAGGCATTGATTCGGTCATTGAAACGGCTCTAGTAGTTGAGGCTTAATTTAGTTGTTTGGGCTAATTAAACGGCTGAGTTATATAGCCAATTGTTTAAGCGCTTAAGTTAGCGCAATAGTCGGCGTAGATAGACGCTAATGCTGTCGATGCTAAACGCGCCGCCGCAGGGTCAGCACGCGAGGTCAAAATGATCGGAACTTTAGCGCCTAACACCACGCCCGCGGCTGCGGCACTCATAAAGTAAACCATTTGTTTAAAAAGGGCGTTACCAGTTTCGATATTTGGAACTAATAGAACATCTGCATGGCCAGCAACCGGGTGATCAATTTTCTTCAATTTAGCGGCTGCAGGTGATACTGCATTATCGAATGCGAATGGGCCACCTAGTACCGCACCAGGAACCTCACCTTGTTCTGCATGCTTGACTACTTCAGCGGCCTGCATACTGGACGGCATGCCTTCATTGGCGACTTCAGTAGCAGACAACACCGCGATTTTTGGTGCTGAGTTGCCTAAAGAGTGCATTAATTTTGTAACGTTGCGGGCAATGTCCAATTGTATTTCCATTGGCGGCAGTACGTTGATCACGGCGTCGGTGATGCAGAGTGATTGATCAGAACCTGGTATCGTCATGTGAAATATATGACTAAGTCGTGTGCCGGTACGCAGGCCGGTTTGCGTATTGATCACGGCGCGTAGTAGGTCATCTGTGTGGATATCACCTTTCATTAGCGACGCGACTTCACCACCGCGCGCAAGGGCAACGGCAATTTGCGCTGAAGTAATATCGTCAGGTGCATCAATAATTCTGATATCTGATATATCCCAATCAATTTGATGCGCAACACTAACGATGGCTCCGCGATCACCAATTAAAACAGGTTCTATCAAGCCTTCATTTGAAGCCAATCGACAACTCTGTAAAACTAGGGTCGAGCCTGCGTTTATCACTGCCGTTGTAGCACGAGGCAGCGATGAGGCTTTGTCTAACAGGAATGCAGGGCATTCAATTGGTAAAGTACTTAACATGGGATCAAAATAGTGGAGTGAATTGGTTTAACAGTTCAATTGCGTTTCCTAGCTTAAAAGCACTGGGCATACTGCCAACCCTAGCGCATGGTATGCCCTAGAGAGCCTTTGATTAAGTATAAAAGGCTCCCTGATTAAAGCACACTATTAGGTTTGCTAGGTGATCGGCTTAGACGTAATCTTTATACTTCTCAAGATAACGTGTAGGCTTAGCCAAGGCATCACGACGGAATGGATCGCCTAATTCGCGGGTACACATAATTTCGATAACGCAGGTTTTGCCTTCGTTCATTTGCATATCAATCGCTTTCTTGAGAGCAGGCCCGACATCTTCCAGTTGATCGACGACAATGCCTTGTGCGCCCATTGCCTGGGCGATGCCTGCAAAGCTTTCGCTTTCAAGTTCACCTGCAACAAAGCGACGGTTGTAGAAATCGACTTGGTTTTTCTTTTCTGCGCCCCATTGGCGGTTATGAAAAACCACTGCGGTCACTGGGATATCATGCCTAACGGCGGTCATGATTTCAGTCATGCTCATAGCCCAAGCACCATCACCCGCGTAAGCGATAGCTGGGCGCTCTGGGGACGCACATTTAGCGCCAATCATGACTGGTAGGGCGTAACCGCAGTTACCGAAGCTCATTGGCGCGAAAAAGCTGCGGGGTCGTTCAAAGCGCAAGTAACTATGTGCCACTGAGTTGATGTTGCCAATATCAGTAGATACCATCACGTCTTTGGGCATCGCTTTTTCTAGCTCGCGCAAGACCTGACGTGGGTGCAGCCAATTGCCTTCTTCAGCTTCTTGTTCGGCGATCATGTCTAGGCTGTAGTCGTCTTTCTCATGGATCCACTCATCTAGTTCAGCTTCCCAAGTGGCTTTTTCGTTGGCTATCTCGGTGGCTCGGGCTTCTCTGTCAGAATCACAGACTAAATTTTTACCATCTAATAGGCGAACCAAGGCAACCGCTGCCTCTTTTGCATCGCCACAAATTGCAACAGAAATCTTTTTGACCAAGCCTAGCATTTTATGATCAGCATCGATCTGAATGATCTTGGCGTCTTTTGGCCAATAGTCCATACCGTGTTGTGGCAAGGTGCCAAAGGGGCCTAAGCGAGAGCCAAGGGCGACTACAACGTCAGCTTTAGAAATAAGTTTCATGCCAGCTTTTGATCCTTGATAGCCTAGCGGGCCACACCATAGTGGGTGACTGGCAGGAAAAGAATCGTTATGTTGGTAGCTATTCACTACTGGCGCACCTAGTCGTTCGGCTAGTGCCTTGCATTCATCGACGCCATCGGCCATAACAACACCGCCGCCAGACACAATCACCGGGAACTTCGCTAGCGCCAAAAGGTCGGCAGCTTGCTGAAGGGTTTTTTCACCACCCGGGCCGCGATCAAGACGCGCGGGCTGTGGAATTTCTACGTCAATGTCACCGTAAAAATAATCGCGCGGAATATTTAACTGAGTCGGGCCTATTTCGGAATGCGCGCGATCAAAACAACGACCGGTATATTCAGCCATTCGGGCAGGGTTGTTTACATGGCCTTGGTATTTCACAAATTCGCTAAACATTGGCAGTTGATTTGCTTCTTGAAAGCCACCCAGACCCTGGCCTAAAGTACCGGTTTCAGGTGTGATCAAAACCACTGGGCTATGTGCCCAATAGGCAGCCGCAACAGCGGTAACACAATTACTAATGCCTGGGCCGTTTTGCCCAATAACCACACCATGACGCCCAGTTGCACGTGCATAGCCATCAGCCATGTGTGCTGCACCTTGTTCATGTACTACTGGAACAAGACGAATTCCGGCCGGAGCAAAAATGTCCATTGCGTCCATAAAAGCCGAACCCATAATGCCAAAAATATCGGTTACTTCATTCGCTACTAACGTCTCTACGAAAGCTTCACTTGGAGTCATGCGAGCCATAATTGTCACCCTTTTATAAAAATAAATGTTTATGAATTTCCTACTTGAAGTGCCAGTATTAGATTAGCAACGACATAGTTTGGAATAGAGTCAACGAAATTTCCTGCCCTCCTTCTTAGGTCACACTATCTACCTAATTGGTGCGGACTCAAACCGATTGTTTAATCGGTTCCAGCGAGATTTTCGAATATTCGTTTGATTAGCTGTGAATACAACACATAGTGCTAGATTACCAACCAGCAAGCCCAACATCAATCAATAAGTACATTTTATGATCATTGAAGTCTCATTAATTGTTAAAAAAAGACATAAATTCACTGTGTTTAGTTGATTCCTTGGATAGACCTATCGACAAGGCATGTGGTCCTTGTTAATCGCATAATTGAATAAAAATACGCGTTGGTTTTAAATTAATTAATTTGATGAAAACTGCAACTAAGTTCAGACTTCTCGCGTCCTAATGTGCTTAGGTATATGAAAAGTTAAACTGGTGATTGTATCCGTTCGAGATCCACATTCATGAGGGGTCGTTTTGGCTTCTTGTTTGAAATTGATAAGTAGATACAGATCTAAATCACAATAAATCACAATAAGACACGATATGATTAACATAGTGCGCCGTAACGGCCTAGTTTTAGTGCTTCTTTCAATGAATGTACAAGCTCAGGGTCAGCCACAGGATTTAGGCCTTAATCAAACGAAAGTGCAGCGCACCACCTTTCACATCATCGACAATAAAGCGGCTCCAACCATCGACGGCAATCTTAACGATCAAGTTTGGAGCGATGCTCCTCGAATAGATGATTTCCATCAAACTAGACCTAATGATCATGGAACACCTTCAGAAAAGACAGAAGTACAGATAGCGCGTGACAACGAATATATCTATGTGGCGTTTCGCGCTTATGATTCTGAGATTGAAACTCTTTCTGCGAAGGGCTTAATTGAAGGGCAGAGTTTTTTTTCGGATGATCGTTTGGCCGTTTATATCGACAGTTTTAATGATCGTCGCAATTCATATTTTTTCCAAGTCAATGGTAATGGAATCCGCCGTGACGCACTGATCGGTAATGATTATTTCATTGAGGATTGGAGCACTATTTGGTACACCGACACTAAGATACATGACTGGGGTTGGACTGCCGAAATGGCGATACCAATCAAATCCATTGCGTTCAATCCTAAGTCGCAGGATTGGGGGATTAATTTTGGTCGAGGCTATCCGCGCAGGGGCGAGGACATGGCTTGGTCATCGGGCAATCGAAATGTTAATCCAGCAGTAGCAGGTTATATCTCTGGTACCAGCGGTTTCAATCAGGGGGTGGGCCTTGAGTTGGCGCCTTCTGTGGCCGTTGCGTACAACGATGCTAATGACCGTGGTTCAGCAACAGACATAGAGCCATCACTTACCTCTTTCTACAATATCACCCCATTTTTGACTGCAGGCTTAACCCTTAACACAGATTTTTCTGGTACCGATGTCGATGATCGGCAGGTAAATCTTAATCGCTTCTCACTGTTCTTTCCCGAGAAACGAGAGTTCTTCTTGCGTGACGCAAGTATTTTTGAGTTCGGCAACATAGATCAAAATGGACGACCTTTTTTCTCGCGCAGGATTGGTTTGTCGAGCGAGGGTGAACCGTTAAATATTGATGCGGGAGTGAAATTATCCGGTCGCGCGGGCGATTGGAATGTTGGTGCATTGGCGATCAAGCAAGAGGCAGAATTTGCTGATGCCGATGAGGGGTTATTTGTTGGCCGGGCGACTAGAAATGTTTTTGACGAATCAGAGGTCGGAGTGATTGCAACCTATGGAGACCCAACTTCTAGCGCGGGTAATAGCTTGCTTGGTGTCGATTACACTTATCGCAATAGCGGGGTATTTGGCAGCAATCAACTGCGCAGCAATATTTGGTATCAACAAACCACTACTGATGGATTTAATGACAATCAATCGGCCTATGGGGTAGGGGTGAATTACCCCAACTATAAATATAGTGGTTTTCTGGAATACCAACGCATTGAAGAGAATTTTAATCCTGCGCTAGGTTTCGTGAATCGTGCTGGGGTTGATCAAATCGAGGGCCAAGCTCGCTATCGACATCGTTTAGGTGACGGTTTCGGCGAGTGGCTTGGAACGCGAGTTCAGTACTTTAAAAGTGATCGAATAGACGGTGGTGTGCAAAGTGAACGTGTGTTTTGGAATGTTCTTGAAGGAAGTTCAAACGGCAACGATTTTTTCACTCTGTACGCTGGCGAGACCACTGAAGGAATTATTGAGCCGTTTGAGCTAACCAAGAACATTATGATTCCAAATGGGGTCTATCAATCAAATCGCTACGGCGTGTACCTAGAAACCGGGCAACAGAGACCTGTGCGATTTAAGATTGAAGTCTCAGATGGGGATTTTTTTGGGGGTGAACGCTTGCAGATCAGTCCTGAGATAGAATGGCGTCCGAATAAGCATTTCTTGGTATCGTTGTCTGCTAATCAGAATGACATTAGTCTGCCGCAAGGTGATTTTACCAGTCGTCTATTCTCAGCCCGAGTTAATTATGCGCTCAATAGAAAGTGGGCGTGGTTAAATGTGGTTCAGGCGGATAATTTTAGCGATACGATCTCATTCAATAGCCGTATCCGATTTCAACCTAAGCCAGATAGAGAATACTTTCTAGTGTTTAATCAAACCCGAGATCGAATTACGGACGACGTGTTGGATACTGCGATCATCTTTAAAGCGGCGTTTAACTATCGATTGTAGCTAGTTGGCGCCAATAGCAGATGCCTTTTGACTGCTGATGATTCATACTTGATGAAATCCTCGACGGTTAGATGTAGTTCTGGCCAAACTAAGACTTTGAGTATATTGAAATCAATACGAGTTGCTGCATGAAAATCATTACTTTGTTAGGCGCCGCTGTGATTGTGGCGATATCTGGATGCAACCCGGCATCGGACCCGGTTCAAGAAAAAAGCCAACCGTCAGGCGAACAGCTTGGGTTAGTTGTTAAAGCT
>JBLHMH010000020.1:0-31060 GCA_047621785.1 Polaribacter sp.
TCATTGAAGGCATAACTAAGCTCTCCAAATACCGCAAATTCTTCTGTGTCGGTGATGGTAGATGTTACAAAAATTAAATCACCAGGTACGATATCAGCTGGTGCACCAATAAAGGCATTCAATGCTGCATTAGCGCCAGGTTGCAAAGCAGCTGGGTAGCGATGATCAAAACTTAAATCTTCGTAGTAGATACCGGCAGTAAACTGAACAGGACCGTCGTAATCACTGGTGAAACGGGTCTCGTGGCTAAAGCTCTGGTAATCTTCGATCGTTGAGATTGGTGAAGCAAAGGGGTCGATCGGAATGCCAATTACAGCGTCGTACAAAAAGTGTAAAAATGTAGTTTCTTCTTCGGTCTCATCTGTTTCACGCGTGTAATAAGAGGTTGTGGAATTAACATTACCATTGGCAACATCCCAGTCAAAGGTACCGCTAGCCACAACCCAATCATCTGTTCCTGGCTCTTCAATATCGAAAAACCTGAGTTGCTCTACGTTATCTGGATCAATGTCAGAAAACGGCAAACCGTCGGCCTCAACACTTTGAAACATTATTTTCGGTCGAAACTCCAATGTATCCGAAATCTTAATAGTGGCAGCCAACTGGCCTCCGAGGTAAGATTCATCATCCACATCTTCATTGCGTCCAAAGTCTGGGGCATTGGTTTGACGCACAATGCCGCGCGTTACTTCATTCCAAGTTGATTGAAACACACGATCTTGAATTCCAGACATATCACCATAGTAGGCATTTACACGCATGGCTACTTTGTCTTGGATGACTGGAAAATTATAATTCGCGTCAAAAGAGTAGTTCTCTCCGCCATCTTCCACCGAAGACAGCTGGACGTTAACCGCACCGTAAGTCTCATTTAATTCGGCTTGCTTAGTGATCAAACGGATAGTGCCACCCATTGAACGTGCGCCATACAGAGAACCCTGTGGCCCACGTAGTACTTCAACCCGGGCTAAATCGACAACTCTTGGTAATAGGCTCGCGTTGACACGAGTGTCATCAACATAAAGACCTGTAGTATTACCACCGAACACACCACGTATAGAAGGTGAACTCGAGTCGAAACGACCGTCGGCCTCGTACGCCATGGCTAGATTAGGAATTTTAACCGCAAAATCTAATAATGATTCTGCACCCATCAGCTCAAGTGTTTTACCGCTAACCGCAGTTATCGATAGCGGTACATCTTGTAACGATGCCTCGCGCTTGGTGGCTGTTACCACAATCTCTTCAAGCGCCGCGTAGGAAGCACCACCGCTTAATGCAATCGCTGCACCCGCGAAGGTCATTGCAGCACGTTTAATCAAACTATTCATGTTTGTTACCTCTTCTCTTATTGTTGTTGGTGATTCAAAATGAAGTTATCCACTAGACCGACTCATGAGTCTAAATTATTATTATGAAAGCCGATATCATTAATATAGATGAAAAGCAGCCACCTTTCTAATCGACAATGAAAAGAAACTGGCAGATTTTAAGTGTAACAAAGAAGAACTATTAGTATCAAACCAACTTACCCAGTATTTTTGAAATCAATTCGCTATTTGAATGCACGCCTACTTTTGCGTAGATATTCTGTAAATGAGTGCGCAGGGTCGGCAAACTAATTTTGAGTTGATCAACCAAAATTTTGTTGCTTGCGCCGGTTAGAGACAACTCAACTACATCCAATTCGCGTGGGGTTAATTCAAACTCAACAGCAAGCGTGGTTCGATCATGGATTCGTTGCGGTAAATAAATTTTATTTAAGGTGAACTGCACAAATGGTTGGATGATCTCAAGCTCTCGTATCTCACTCGGAGTGAACGGTTTATGTTTCTCATTTCGCACTAAACTTAGTACCGCTATGATTCGCTCATTACGACGAAAAAAGACATCGGCGTTATGGAATACGCCGTTGGGTTCAAAGAACTCCTGGTAGATTTTTGTTCGCATCCAAGCAATGTTGGTCATCAGCAGTGTATTGGATACCACGATGGTCTCAGAGTCATCGAATTTCGACGGATGCATCGGGTCGATTAACCAAAACTTTTTTTGGTAATCCTGAGTCATGGCATAGATTTTGTCATCCCCAGCCACTTCCAAGTTAAGGTCTATGCGCGGCACATACACGTTAAAACGCAAGCCATCGACCGGCAGCAAGCGATTAATGAATCGGAATAATTCATTTTGGAACTCTTCGTGTGATTCAGTGCGGCCCATTGATTAAATATAGTATAGACCTACCAACATCGTAGAATCAAACCGCCTTTCGACATCGACCTAATCGCGTTACCGGCCAGTCGACTGACCGGGAGCTCGTTACAATCAAGGGGTGAGCTGCAACAATTGCTTGATGTAGTCCTGACCTTCGCGAACACAATACTTGCGTATTTAAGCAAACTCACTTGGCTATTTTGAGAGTTTGAATCGACGTGTACTCTTCCAGCCCGTATGAACCAAATTCAACACCAAAGCCAGATTGCTTAACACCGCCGAACGGCGCATTGGGTTGTATACCACCGTGTTCATTTACCCATGCAGTTCCGCACTCCAGTCTACTGGCAATTTCTTTTGCTGTTTCGATGTCATCGCTCCAAACCGAACCACCTAAACCCGAAGAACTACGATTGGCACGCTCGATAACATCTTCAATGTCGGAATATTTGATTACCGGCATCAAGGGGCCGAACTGCTCCTCATCAACCAGGCGATCACCGTCGGATTGGTCTGCAACAATGGTGGGTTCAAAGAAGTAGCCTGGCCCGTCAATTTCATTACCGCCGGCGACTACCCGAGCATTATTTGATATTGCGCTGCCAAGCAGGGACTTCACAATTGCCAATTGCTTGGCGTTTTGTAACGGCCCGAGCTGGCTGGCTTCATCAAGCCCATTGCCGACTACCGTGTTATTCGCCTGTTCCGCCAGCGCACTACACATTTCTTCGTACTGCGATTCGTGCACATATAAGCGCTTCAACGCGGCACAGGTCTGGCCGTTGTTGTGAAAACCAGCGCCAAACAGTTTAGGTGCTATCGCCGCCACATCAGCGCCTGGCAATACAATCCCCGCATCGTTGCCGCCCAACTCCAGCGTCAACCGTTTCAGGTTTACCGAAGCTGCTTCCATAATCCGCTTACCGGTGGGGGTCGAACCGGTGAAAATCATTTTATTGATGCCATCGTGACTGCTCATACCGGAACCAATTTCAGCATCACCATGTAGGACGTTCAACACGCCTGCGGGCAATACTTCATTGGCCAGTTCGAAAAAACGGGTGGTGGCAACCGGTGTAAAAGGAGATGGCTTAATAACCACTGTGTTACCTGTGCGTAGCGCAGGCATGACATGCCAAATGGCAATCATTAAAGGCCAGTTCCATGGTGTGATGGAACCAACCACACCAAGCGGTTTGCGGTGTACTTCTATTCTTGCTTCATCATCATCTTGGATCACTTCCACCGGCAGATCTAGACTGGCAGTTGCTTGAATCCAGGCAATGGCACCACCGACTTCCATTCCTGAGCCAATTCCATTTAGCCCACCCATCGGCTTACCGCTTTCCTTTGTTACCAATTCCATCAGTTCGGGCATATTGGCTTCCATTAACGAGGCCAATTCCATTAGCTTAGCTTTACGGTCTTCGTCGCTGGTTGCAGCCCAAACGGGAAACGCATTTCGCGCCGCGGCAACCGCATCATTTAAATCGTCCATGCTGGAAAGATGACAATATGCGAATGCTTCTTCCGTTGCTGGATTAAGCACATCTACCCGTTGTTGTGATTCTCTGCTGGTACCGTTGATGATCATTTTGGTTTCTATCATGCTATTTACCTACTGGGGTTTTAGTATTTCGATTAAGGTGCAAGCTGACAAAGCGGTACAGTCCGTTATTTGTCGAGCGGCTAAACACTTCCTGCAAGCTATCACGAAAATTATAAGAAGATACGCTAAACTATAGATGCGGGCCTTTTGTGCGACAATCATCTATTGAGATGATCGGCTTTCGGCTCAAAGCATTCGACCACAAGCGTTTTAGGGTCGGAACGCCGGTGCACCGTCCATAGGGCACCCTATCCTTTCCGCCACGCTGACGATCTATCAGTCTGATCTAGCACATCAGCTTGACGATGACTGATGTGTACAAGAGATCAACATGATTGACGCGCTACTTTACCTATCGGAAAAAACTTGCTTTAAGCGATCCAACTCCAGCTCAACTTGTTTGACGGATTTTTCTTTTACCGGCCCAAACCCTCGAATCTGATCCGGAAAGCTGGCGATCTGAATCGCAACATCCAAGTTATCCTTATGTAAACCGGCAACCACGACGTTCAGTTCATTCTGATATCGTCCTATCAATTCACGCTCCATGCGCCGCTCTTGCGTGTACCCAAATACATCTACCGGTGTTCCACGGAGAAACTTAAAATGTTGCATTACACCAAAAGCCAGACCCATCCATGAGCCAAATGTTGTTTTTTTCGGTCGGCCTTCTGGGTCGAGCCCACTGTTCAGAATGGGCGGTGCAAGATGATATTTAATAGAGTAATCGCCTTCAAATGTTGCCGCGATCTGCTTCTGAATGCTTGCACTACTATGTAGGCGGGCGACTTCATATTCGTCCTTGTATGCCATCAATTTAAATAAATTTTTGGCTACTACTCGCGCCAATAGCTCCCCACCTTCGATACTCTGTAAGGATTTTAAAATCATCGCTACGAAATCAGTGTATTTTTTTGCGTAAGCTGCATTCTGGTATTCAATTAGAAATTCGCTTCGCTTCTCTAAAAGTTCCTCCAGAGTGTCTTCTTTCGGTGCACCAACATCCAGCATTTGTGCTGAACTGTATACGAGTTTCAGATTTAGCTGCGCAGCTCGGCCCAATGAAAAAGCCTTGCGGTTTTGTTCAACGGCTACGCCATTTAATTCAATTGCACGAATGATCGCTGTAACACTGATCGGTACCATGCCCTGCTGCCAAGCAAAACCGAGCAACATCATATTTGAGAATACAGTGTCACCCAGCAATCGCTCGGCCACCAGGCTGGCGTCAAATGAATTTACCAATTTTTCGCCGCAGCGATCCTTCAAGGTTTTGGTTCGCAATGCAGCCTGAAAATCGATGTTGCGCTGATGTATGAAATCCGCCGTTGGAAGAATACTCGAATTGGCAGCCACTTGGGTGTGCGCCTCGCGCATTACACGCAGTGCACGTTCATCAGTACCAACCACCAAATCGCAGATTATCGCAGCATCAGCTGAACCGGCATCGATTCGAACCTGGTTTAAATCAAGCGGGGATGCTGCCAATCGCACATAGCTCAATACCGAGCCTCCCTTTTGAGCAAAACCCATAAAATCAAGGACCGAGGCGCCCTTCGATTCAAGATGCGCCGCCATGGTAATAATTGCACCGATGGTCACTACTCCAGTGCCGCCGACCCCTCCCACGAGCAGATCGAATACGCGGTCTATCGGACTTTGCTCTGGCAACGGTAAATCTTCCAACAGGGCCCTTAACTCCTCATTTATGCCACGTTGCTCAGGCTTTCGTAAGGTTCCCCCCTCTATGGTAAGAAAACTCGGGCAGAAACCTTTAACGCAAGAGTAGTCCTTATTACAGGAAGATTGATCGATCATACGTTTGCGCCCAAACTCCGTCTCATTGGGCACAATGGACAAACAATTGGATTGTGTTGAACAATCTCCGCAGCCTTCACAAACGAGTTCATTGATGAAAACCCGCTTAGCCGGATCTGGGTAAAGCTTGCGTTTACGCTTGCGCCTTTTTTCAGCTGCACAGCCCTGTTCGTAAATCAGCGCGGTTACACCCGGAATTTCACGCAGGCTACGCTGCACTGAGTCCATCTCATCACGATGAAAAAATTCAAGACCTTGTGGATAGCTACCTCTTTTGACCAAAGCCTCTGGGTCTTCGCTGACAAGCACCACTTTGTTCACCCCCTCGGCGCCCAGCTGGGTGGCCATTTGGGCAACACTTAGCATGCCGTCAATAGGCTGTCCGCCGGTCATTGCAACAGCATCGTTATACAGTATTTTATAAGTAATGTTACTGCCAGCCGCGACTGATTGACGGATCGCCAAAGACCCAGAGTGAAAATAGGTCCCATCTCCGAGGTTTTGAAAAATATGGCTCTTCTTGTCCTTCAAAAATAGAGACTTGGCAGCCCAGTTTACGCCTTCGCCCCCCATTTGAATAAGACCGCTTGTCTCTCTATCCATCCATGACGCCATAAAGTGGCATCCGATTCCAGCCTGAGCCTTAGAACCTTCAGGCACTTTAGTTGAAGTATTGTGCGGGCAACCAGAACAGAAGTACGGAATGCGTTTTGCATCACCAACGGTAGCCAGTCCCTGCGAGGCCAGCTCTATTTCTGTCAGCTGCTGATCCAAATCTAGATCTGGAAAAATGATCAGCAGTCGTTTTGCCATAATGGGCGCCAGATCGGTTGGCGCCATCTCATTCACCCAAGAAATTAAAGGATCTCCGTTTTCATCATGCTTGCCCAGGATGTGCAAAGGTTTTTGTACTGCGCGGTCATAGAGGTATTCCTTCAGCTGACTCTCAATAATACCGCGCTTCTCTTCCACCACCAACACCTCTTCCTTGCCGGCCATGAATTGCTCCGCGCCGGAGTGTTCCAGGGGCCAGACCAATCCAATTTTGTAAATATCGAGACCAATTTCACGAGCCTGACTTTCGTCAATACCTAATAATGCGAGAGCTTCCATCACATCCAGAAATGCTTTGCCGGTAGTGATAATCCCGTAGCGGGCGCCAGCTACATTGTAAATGGTTCGATCGATAGGATTAGCACTGACAAATGCACGAATCGCATTCTTCTTGGCCAACATCCGGTTTTCTATTTGCATACCGGGCAAATCAGGCCAGCGATAGTTCAGACCGCTTTCAGGCATTATAAAATCTCCAGGAATCTTGAATTCAGGATCAGCAGGTATCTCAACAGAGGCACCGCCCTCGACCACTTCAGAGATTGCCTTGAATCCTACCCATGTACCTGAAAAACGTGACAGGGCGATGCCATAAGCACCAAACTCCAGATACTCGCTTATATTAGATGGGTGCAAGACAGGAATATACGCCGACATAAATGCAACATCCGATTGATGCGACATACTCGATGATGCACATCCATGGTCGTCACCCGCAACCACCAGTACCCCGCCATGTTTAGCGGACCCATAAGCATTGCCATGCTTGAGGGCATCACCTGCCCGATCAACACCGGGGCCTTTGCCGTACCACATTGAAAATACCCCATCAACTTCGCGGCCCTGTTCATCCTCCAATTGTTGGGTGCCCAATACAGCGGTCGCTGCCAGATCTTCATTGATTGCAGGCAGGAACTTGATGCTGTTCTCATCCAGGATCGATTGCGCTTGCCAAGCTGCCTGATCCACGGCACCCAAGGGCGACCCCCTATAACCACTGATAAAACCGGCGGTATTCATGTCCTTGGCTTCATCCAGTCGTTTTTGGCGCAACATTATCGCTATCAACGCTTGCGTGCCGGTTAAAAAAACACGCCCCCCAGTTTTTAAATAACGATCATTAAGTTGGTAATCCGCAAGAACTACAGACTTATTGGTCTGAGATAAAGCCTGCCCTTTTATCGATTTTGCTGGGGTCGCTGATTGGGCGTTTGACTTGGTAATTGAAGCGGGCATAACGGAGTTACCGACTGTGATGAATGAATATTAAATATAACTGAAACCTGGACCCCAATTACTCCAATTCGCGCTGCATATTCTTTAAATGTGCTAGAGATATTTCGTTAAAGTCTATATTATGAAATATATATCTCAATATGCTTAAATAGATGAAAATCCAATCAAATAAAATAGATGTTCAGGACCGCAAAATACTCAAGGCGCTGCAGCAGCACTGCCGCATTTCGGCTCAGGATCTGTCGGATAAAGTCAGTATGTCTGCCGCCACCTGCTGGCGGCGGATAAAGGCGCTTGAGAAGAAAGGAGTAATCAGGGGTTACAACGCCCAACTGGATCGCCGAGCACTTGGTTTTGAGGTATGCGCCTTTGTTAATATTTCTATCGAGAGTCGTTACTCTAAAGTTGTGGACGATATTCAACAAGCATTAGTCGAACGCCCTGAAGTGCTGGAATGTTACGCCACTACAGGCGAGTCTGACTTTACGCTTCGGGTGGTAGCCAAAAGCATTGAGGATTACGACCATTTTCTAAATAAATTCCTGTTTGAGCTACCTGCGATTGGACAGGTTCGCTCGAGCATTGCACTCAGGGAAATCAAACAAACTACCATTTTGCCCCTTTAGAATGTTTAAGGCATAAGAGTTATTAGCCAACTCGATATAATTCGACCAGAACGGTATACCTAACTACGATAAGCAATCAGGAGAATTCACATGCCGCATATGAGACCACTTGAATACGATGAAATCGACGATACGCAAATTCGCCAATCAATTGAACGCTACCAGACAATAAGAGGTTTTGTGCCGAACAGCATTCGCACCATGGCTCGGCGCCCCGCTATTGTGAAAGCTTTTATGGCTCTGAATCAGGCTGTGCTGTATGCCGGTACGGTGGATGAATCTTTGAAAATGATGATCAGCCTCGCCACCAGTCTCACGTCCGGTTGCCGCTATTGCCAATCACACATGACTAACTTGTCGTCCATCTATGACGTGCCTGACGACAAGATTGCCGCTCTTCTAAATTATCAAGATAGTGACCTATTTAGCGATGCAGAAAAGGCAGCTTTGAATCTTGCTTTCAAGGCAGCTGAGCTACCCAATAAAGCAGAACAGGCGGATTTCACAAGGCTAGAACGATATTTTGATGAAGGCCAAATAGTTGAGATCGTCGCAACAATCGGCTTATTCGGCTATTTGAACCGCTGGAACGACACCATGGCCACGCAAATAGAAATGCTGCCCAGTCAAGTGACGCAGCGCGTGCTACAAGACTGGGAAGCCGGCAAACATGAGTGAGCATCAGCTAATTACTATATGTTCGGCCGATTTACGACTTGCGAAAATCAATAACTCTTTGCGCCTTACCCTCTGATCTTGCTACCTGCCCTTGTTCTTTAACATCTATCGCAGCTGAGATACCGATCATGTCTTTAATACGTTTTGATAATTCTGCAGCGGCTGCAGCCTTGTCCACGCTGTCATTGATACGCTCACAACTAACGGTTACTGCATCCATATTACCCTTCTTGCGTAATTCAATTTGGTAATGCGGGCTGAGGCCTTCGACCGCTAGTATTTGTTCTTCCACCTGGGTTGGAAATACATTAACTCCTCGCACAATCAACATGTCGTCAGTACGCCCTGTGATTTTCTCCATCCGCCGCATAGGCCGAGAGGTGCCAGGCAATAGACGAGTCAAATCCCGGGTGCGATAACGAATGATCGGCATCGCTTCTTTTACTAAGGAAGTAAACACCAGTTCACCCAACTCGCCATCTGCTAGAACCTCCCCTGTTTTCGGATTAACAATTTCTGGGTAGAACATATCTTCCCAAATAGTTGGGCCATCTTTTCTATCCACGCATTCTTGGGCGACCCCGGGGCCCATGATTTCCGATAAACCGTAAATATCGACTGCGTCTATTCCCAAGCGTTGCTCTATCTCGAACCGCATTTCGTTGGTCCAAGGCTCGGCACCGAAGATACCGATCTCCAGAGAGCAAGTTTTTGGATCAATGCCTTGCGACTCAAACTGATCTATCAAATTAAGGCAATATGAAGGCGTCACCATAATAATTCGTGGCTTAAAGTCTTGTATCAACTGAATTTGCTTGGGGGTTTGACCGCCAGACATGGGCACCACTGTGCAGCCAAGTCGCTCTGCTCCATAATGGGCACCCATACCACCAGTAAACAATCCGTAACCGTAAGCATTGTGTAAAATGTCACCGGGTCTGCCGCCAGCTGCACGAATGCTGCGGGCTACTACGTTGGCCCAAGCATCAAGGTCATTTCGCGAATACCCAACCACTGTTGGCTTGCCAGTTGTACCACTTGAGGCATGTACTCGAACCACCTCTTCTCTTGGCACCGCAAACATGCCGAAAGGATAGTTGTCGCGCAAATCAGCTTTCGTGGTAAAGGGTAGCTTAGCTAAATCGTCCAGAGACTGAATGTCATCGGGGTGTACACCGGCCGCATCAAAACTTGATCGATAAACTGCGACATTGGCATAGGCGTGCTTAACCGACCATTTGAGACGCTGCAATTGCAACTCTCTCATCTCACCGATGGAAGCAATCTCAATCGGCTCAAGTTCAGCACGGCCCTGATTGTTGAATGTAATAGGCTTAGTCATTGTTTAACCCCGTTCAATTATGATCGCAATACCTTGCCCTACGCCTATGCACATGGTGCAAAGGGCGTAACACCCGTCCATATGCTCTAGTTGATTAAGGGCGGTAGTTACCAATCTCGCTCCTGACATTCCCAAGGGGTGCCCTAAGGCTATGGCCCCGCCATTAGGGTTAACTCGTGGATCGTTATCCGCCAAACCCAAATCTCGAGTGACCGCTAACCCTTGCGCAGCAAACGCCTCGTTGAGCTCGATGGTATCCATCTGCGCAAGATGTAGGCCACTTATTGCAAGTACCTTGCGTACTGCAGGCGCTGGGCCGAAACCCATGATACGTGGGTCTACACCAGCGGTTGCCATAGCCACTACGCGTGCACGTTTGACTAAACCGAACTGCTCTGCTGCTGATTCTGAAGCCATTAGTAACGCGCAAGCTCCATCGTTTACACCAGAAGCATTCCCGGCTGTGACGGTACCGCCGGCTTTGAAAGGAGTGCCCAATTTATTCAAAGCTTCAAGAGTTGTATCCGCTCTGGGGTGTTCGTCTTTGCTGACGACGAGATCGTCTTTTTTCCGTTGGGGAACATTAACCGCAACTATTTCGCTATCGAAAAACCCTGACTGTTGGGCCCCCGCTGTACGCAGCTGGCTACGCAAGGCAAACTCGTCTTGATCCGCTCGTGAGATCCCAAATTGCTCGGCGACGTTCTCGGCCGTCTCCGGCATAGAATCAACCCCGTACTGGTCCTTCATTAGCGTATTAACAAATCGCCATCCAATAGTGGTGTCAAAAACATTGTTCGCTCGGCTAAACGCCTGCTCGGCCTTTGGCATCACAAAAGGGGCTCGTGACATTGACTCTACTCCGCCCGCAATCATCAATTTAGCGTCACCACTTTTGATTGCTCTGGCAGCCGTACCTACAGCATCCATTCCTGAACCACACAGGCGATTGATGGTGGCTGCTGGTACGTCGACTGGTAAGCCAGCCAGCAAGGCCGACATTCGCGCGACATTTCGATTGTCTTCCCCCGCCTGATTAGCACAACCGTAGATCAAGTCATCTACCTGACTCCAATCAACCTCAGGATTGCGTTGCATCAAGGCCGCTATTGGTATTGCTCCTAAGTCATCAGGTCGTATTGAAGATAAGCAGCCACCGTAACGGCCAATGGGGGTTCGGATTGCATCACAGATATAGGCTTGATTCATAATTCAACTTCAGGTTTAGATTATTTATTTTATAAAATAGTTCGATTGCTTAACTGATTTTGGGGCCTCAATCGCTAGTCTTGCTACAGCGACTTACGCCAGCACTGCCCCACCTACTTCAAAGGAGCTGCCATTAAAGATGGCCACCAATTTTTGGTTGGAATTGGTAACGTTTACTTGGTAGATACCGGTGAGTTTACCGCGAGATTGTTGTTCAGCGACAGCGACAAGTTTTTCACCCACATTTGCCGGTCTTATAAAATCGATGGAAAATCGTTGAGCTACCGTTTTCCGATTACAGGAATTACAAGCGTGGGCAAAAGCGGTGTCGGCTAAAGTTGAGATCAAACCGCCCTGACACATGCCATGACCGTTTGCGAACTCAGGTCGCACCGTCATGGTCAGTTCAGCATAGCCTGGCGCGACCTTTTGAACTTCGATCCCCAGCATCTGCGCACAATAGTCTGTGGAGTGCATATGCGCTGAAGCACGCTCAGCAATCTCTAAAAAGCTATTTTTATTCTCAGTCATTTAAGCGTACAGCACATTTATCAAACTGCTCAGATAACAGCCAAGGCGAACAGCGATAACGCTCTTCCCCATAACTCTGTTGTAGGTTTGCTAATACAGTAACCACATTTGCAAATCCTATACGCGCTCCCCACTCCATTGGGCCTTCGGGATAGTTCACTCCCAACTTCATGGCGACATCTACGTCCTGCGCTTTGCATACGCCTTGATTAACCACATCTGCGGCTTCGTTTACCAGGCAACATACAGTTCGCATTAGCAACATGCCCGGCAAATCTTTGATTACACAGACTCGCTTATCAATCGCTGAAAACAACGCAAGTACATCTTGCAGGGCTTGCTCGCTCGCTTGCTTCGCAACCGAAACGGCGATGCTTTGCGCGCTAGAATAACTGCGCGCCAGATCAAATACCACGAGTTCATCATGACCACTATTCGCAGCAATCCGAGTGGCGGTTAAACCATTGCACAACTGTAATCGGGTATTACCAATCTGCAGATAAGCTTGCTTACTAGCTTGACATTCAACATTCAAATCGCTTTTTTCAAGCAGGCTTAGTAATTCACCAGCCGCCCCTAGGTCTCCATAAATCGTCACGTCATCCAGCGAATTTCCTGCAACAGGCTGATGCTCTGCCTCACTCTTTTGATCTTGAGAGTAGTCGTAATAGCCTCGCCCAGTTTTGCGACCAAGTAAGCCCCCTGCCACCATTTCCGCTTGCAGCACTGAAGGCTGAAAGCGCTTATCGCCATAATAAGCCTGGTACACCGATTCAGACACAGCCAAATTAATATCCTGACCTATCAAATCCATTAGCTCGAAGGGACCCATTCGAAAGCCACCGCTAGAACGCATTATTTGGTCAATTGTGGCAACGCTTGCCGCTTGTTCATTTAGCGAACGTAAGGCTTCAGCATAGTAGGGCCGAGCAATTCTATTTACAATGAAACCGGGTGTTGATTTCGCATGAACCGGCGTTTTGCCCCATTTCGTTGCTATGTCAAACACCCTATTGGCAACTTCGTTCGATGTATGCAAACCACTAACCACCTCTACCAACTTAAGTATGGCCGCTGGATTAAAGAAATGCATACCAACTAATCGCTCGGGGTTATTAAGTTTGGCTGCAAGAGCCGAAATCGAAATTGACGATGTATTACTGGCGATAATTGTTTTTTCACCGCAGATAGCTTCAAGCTCACTGAACACTGAACGCTTAACATCAACGTTCTCGACAATAGCCTCAATTATTAAATCGGCTGCTGCCAATGCTTCTATTTTGTCAGCAGGTGTAATACGAGCACATAATTGGTCAACTTCGCGCTGAGACTTTTTGCCTCGTTCAATCAATTTATCTAAGCCAATCCTGATCGACTGTAAGCCGTTTTCTGCAGCGCCACTAGCGACATCAAACAACACCACCGAATGACCCGCACTTGCAGCAACTTGTGCAATTCCAGCCCCCATAGTGCCTGCACCAATAACGCCAATAGTCTCTACACTAGTTGCGTCAGCAGTATTTTCTTCAGCCAATACATTCATTAGTATTATTACTTCCCTTGATAATTTGGTTCACGCTTATTCATGAAGGCATCTACACCTTCGCGATAGTCTTCTGTTCGCCCAGCGACGCCTTGTAAGTCTCGCTCCAGATCCAGCTGTTGATCAAGCGTATTGTTGGAAGACGCTCGAATAGCCCTTTTTATTAAGGCCAAACCTTTGGTTGGTGCTTTAGCCAGTTGCTTGCCTATAGTCGTTACTTCAGACAATAAGACGTTATCGTCCAGGACCTTATAAATCATGCCCATTACCTGAGCTTCTTCTGCCTTTACTTTTTCGCCAAGCAGACACAAACTAAGTGCGCGCGATTGACCGACTAAACGCGGCAAGCTCCAGGTACCTCCTGAGTCGGGCACTAGACCCAACCTATTGAAGGACTGAATAAAACTCGCCGAGCGAGCAGCAAAAACAATATCACACGCTAGGGCAATATTTGCGCCAGCACCTGCTGCTACTCCATTTACTGCACATAGAACCGGCATTTCCAAGCTTGTAATGGTTCGTATCAAAGGGTTGTAATTCTTTTCAACGGATTCAGCCAGATCAGGAACGTCATCGGAAGCCGCAACGGAACGATCACTTAAATCTTGCCCCGCACAAAAGCCTCGGCCGTTACCCGTTATGATCAAGCAGCGGAGAGAACTATCCTTCTTAATTTGCCTAAAGGCGTCTTTTACTTCTGCGTGCATGTCAGTGTTAAAGCTGTTTAATCGATCTGGCCGATTCAAGGTTAAGGTGGCTAGCCCTTCATCTATTTTGAATTGGATGTTTTGATATTCTTTATCACTCATACTATTTATTCCTATGCAGTTGTCCACCAAGCAGCGGTTTTTTAAGCACTACCGTAATTATTTTTTAGTTATTTCCAGGAAAGGCTGGCGCGCGCTTTTCCTTAAATGCTGAAATACCTTCTGCAGCATCTTCAGCGACCACCAATTTCAAAAACTCTGTACGTTCTTGGTCAAGCCCCGCAACCAAACCGACTTCATAAGAATTGAGAATAGCGGTCTTAATCGCACAAGTGGCTGTTCCCGCTTTGCTTGCAATCGTCGTAGCAAGAGCCAGCGCACGATCTAAACAAACCTCAGGTTGGACCACTTCGGAAATCAAGCCTATTCGCAAGGCTTCAGTGGCGGTGATAATCTCGCCTGTGAGCATGAGTTTCATTGCCACAGCCTTGCCAACCAAACGCGTGAGACGTTGGGTTCCGCCAGCGCCTGGCATTAGCCCCAGATTAACCTCTGGCTGTCCCAATTTGGCTGTGGTCGCGGCGATAACAATATCAGCATTCATCATTAATTCGCAACCACCACCTAAAGCAAATCCGTTAACTGCCGCTATTAAAGGTTTCGGGAACTCACGAATGGCCTTCCAAGCTTCTTGCCTTTCTTGCTCAGGGAATTTTCCCTGCGCAGCAAGCTGCAACTCATCTATATCGGCGCCGGCCGCGAACGCTCTTGAATCTCCAGTGAGAACCACGCAACGCGTTGCTTGGTCGGCTTTAGCCTTATCGAGTTGTGCAGCCAATTGCGTCAACACCTCAGTGTTGAGCGCGTTTAAAACCTTTGGGCGATTGAGGCAAATTAACAACACTCCCTTAGCAGGAGATGATAGCAGTAAGTTATCGTTCATTGGCGTAGCAGTTTGTTTTTTAGGGTCAGCACCAGTCAGAGAACAAAGTTTACCTTATGCCATTTAAATATGATACATTTTTTTGACATTGATAGAGGATGCTGTATCATATTATTTCGAACACATTATTCTTACCAAGCTCGCTCAAATGCAGACACATGAAGAGCAACGCGAAAACCATCTACGACACTATTGATGCCTAGTTACGAATTAAACGGCATACGCCCAGTGGTAAAAGCTGGAGCGTATGTACACCCTCTCGCCGTGTTGATCGGCGATGTAATCGTGCATGAAAATTGCTTTGTGGCCCCGCATGCAGTAATGCGAGGTGATTTTGGTCGCATAATTCTTGGCCCGGGTGCTAATTTACAAGATAATTGTTGCATGCATGGCTTCCCAGGAACCGATACCATCGTTGAGGAGAATGGTCACATTGGTCATGGCGCAGTATTGCATGGCTGTATAGTTAAGAAGAATGCCCTTATAGGAATGAATAGCACCATCATGGACAAGGCAATCATTGGTGAGAACAGTATAGTTGCGGCTAACTCCTTCGTAAAAGCTAACTTCGAAGTAGCAGCCAATTCACTGGCAGCAGGTAGCCCAGCAAAAGTTATTCGCGAATTACGCGAACAAGAAATCACTTGGAAAACACAAGGCACAATCGAATACCAACTGCTTGCACAAGCTTATCTCAGCGGCTTAGTCGAAGTTGAACCAGACGCTGAAATAAGCGCCGATAGAGAATCAAACAATCGGTCAACATATACCACCAAACCAAAGCAATAATAAATGAATATGAAATTACATAGTTACGCGCAAGGAGAATGGTACGAGTCTTCAGCCAGTGGAGTAGCACTCAATAGCGCGATATCCGGAGAACAAGTAGCCGAAATCTCGAGCACCGGTTTGGATTTTGCTGACATGGTCAAGTATGCACGTGAAGTTGGTGGTCCAGGATTAAGGAAGTTCACCTTTCATGAACGCGCTTTGATGTTAAAAGATTTGGCAGCTTACCTTCTGCAACGCAAAGAATTGTTCTATGCATGTTCTAAGGATACAGGTGCAACGCGTAGCGATTCCTGGGTAGATATAGAAGGTGGCATTGGAACGCTGTTTGCGTATTCCAGCAAGGCACGAATCGAAATGCCCAATAGCCAAGTCTATTTAGATGGTGACCTTGAACGTTTATCACGCAACGGCACTTTTATAGGCCAACATATATACACGCCGATTTTGGGTGTTGCAGTTCACATTAACGCGTATAACTTTCCTTGTTGGGGAATGCTGGAAAAACTAGCGCCTGCGATTGTTGCTGGTGTACCTTGCATTATTAAGCCTGGTAGCCAAACCGCATTTTTGACTGAACTAATGGTCAAGCATATGGTTGATTCTGGAGTACTGCCTGCCGGGGCGATTCAATTGATCTGTGGTAGTACCGATGATCTCTTAGACCATATGACTTATCAGGACTTGGTCAGCTTCACGGGTTCGGCCAGCACTGGTTTGATGTTGAAAAAGAACGATGCTATCGCCAGCGAAAACACTCGCTTCGTAATGGAGGCCGACTCTTTAAATTGTTCTATTTTAGGCAATGATGTGCTGCCAGGGTCAGTGGAGTTTGATTTATACATCAAAGAGGTTGCCAATGAAATGACCACCAAAGCAGGGCAAAAGTGTACCGCTATCCGGCGCGCCATAGTGCCTGCCGGCAGATTGGATGCCGTTGCTGAAGCCCTCTCGGCTCGTCTTGCAAAAATAGTCGTAGGCAACCCAGATAATAAGACTGTAGGTATGGGAGCTCTGGCAGGAATAGGTCAGCGCCAAGATGTGCTTAGCAAACTAGAAGCGCTTAGCAGCCAAAATGAGATCGTATTTGGCGACCCGAATAAAGTCGATGTGCTAGACGCCGATTCGGAGAAAGGCGCGTTTATCTCGCCAATACTTTTGGCGGCGAATACGGCCACCACTAACGCACACGATATTGAGGCCTTTGGCCCTGTAACTACGCTAATCCCCTACTCTGATACTCAGAACGCTATTGAGGTTGCGGCGCAAGGCAAAGGCAGCTTAGTTGGATCTGTTATTACCGCAGATAGAGAATTCGCTAGAGAAGTCGTCATTGGCGCTGCAGCGCATCATGGCCGTATGTTAATTCTTAATGAAGAATGCGCAAAGGAATCCACGGGGCACGGTTCGCCTTTACCACAAATGATTCATGGCGGCCCTGGGCGCGCCGGCGGTGGCGAAGAGTTGGGCGGCATTCGTGGCGTCAAACATTATATGCAACGTACTGCCATTCAAGGTTCTCCAGATATGGTTAGCGCTATTACCGGCACTTGGATCACTGGCAGCTCACGCAATACGGATACCATTCACCCATTCAAAAAGCACTTTGAAGAAATTGAAATAGGCGACACGGTTATCTCCGAAAAACGTGTAATAACCTTAGAGGATATCGAGGCCTTTGCAGAGCTTACTGGGGATAAATTTTATGCGCATATGGACGAAGAAGCAGCCGCTAAAAATCCATTTTTCGAAGGACGAGTAGCGCATGGTTATTTACTGATCGCAGCGGCCGCAGGACTCTTTGTCTGGCCGGGCGAAGGACCAGTACTGGCGAATACGGGCCTCGAAAACTTATCCTTTCAAAAACCGGTTTATCCCGGTGATGTTATTCAAGTGCAGTTTACCTGCAAGCAAAAGAAAGACCGCCTGACAGATATCTGGGGTGAAGTCCGTTGGGACACTACAATAGTGAACCAGAATGGCGAAGTTTGTGCAAATTACGATGTATTAACCGGTGTAGCTAACCTTAAAGGTTGAAACCCATTTAATAGAGGTTGAGGACAATTTTATGACTAGTGAAAACATACAACAAGTGCATTTTGAAGAACATATTAGTAAAGATCAGCGAATCGAACCGCGCGACTGGATGCCTGAAAAGTATCGCAAAAACCTGATCAGACAAATGAGCCAGCACGCCCACTCTGAAGTAATTGGCATGCAGCCTGAAGGGAGTTGGATTAGCAGAGCACCGACCCTGCATCGAAAAATTGTGCTACTTGCGAAAGTTCAAGACGAAGGTGGTCACGGACTGTACTTGTACAGCGCTGCGGAAACTCTCGGCACCACACGCGAAGAAATGGTCGAAGCCTTGCACGAAGGCCGGGCTAAATATGCTTCGATATTCAACTACCCGTCACTGACATGGGCGGATGTTGGAGCGATTGGCTGGCTGGTTGATGGCGCAGCCATCGTCAATCAAATCTCCTTACAACGAACTTCATATGGCCCTTACTCTCGAGCCATGATTCGGATTTGTAAAGAAGAGAGCTTTCACCAGCGCCAAGGTTACGAAAGCCTAATGATATTGGCACAAGGCAGCCCCGAACAAAAAGCCATGGCGCAAGACGCACTTGACCGCTGGTGGTGGCCTTCGCTGATGATGTTTGGTCCACACGACGGTGAATCGGCACACAGCGCACAGTCGATGCAGTGGAAGATTAAACGCAAAAGCAACGACGATTTACGCCAAGCATTTGTCGACCAAACGGTGCCTCAAGCCGAGTATCTCGACCTAAAAATCCCAGATCCAGATTTAAAGTGGAATGAAGAAACTGGCCGATATGATTTTGGCGAAATAGATTGGGATGAATTTAACCGAGTAATTAGTGGCAATGGTTTTTGCAACCGAGACCGAATTGCTAATCACAAGAAGGCCCATAACGACGGTGAGTGGGTACGTGATGCCATGCATGCCTATGAAACAAAAAAACGCGACCGCGTCAAAGCGGCCTAAGCGATAACGAGAACCTCATGAGAAAATTACTACCACTATACGAAGTATTTGTTCGATCCAGCCGAGGCTTGGATCACAAACATGTTGGCAGCCTGCATGCCGAAGACCCAGTGCAAGCTCTGGAGTATGCGCGTGATTGCTATGCCAGGCGCAGCGAAGGCGTGAGCCTGTGGGTGGTTAAATCGAGCGACATTGTCTCATCCCAGGAAGACGATGCGGAATCGTTCTACGACCCCCTCGACGATAAGCCCTACCGACATGCCACACATTACGTGCTGCCTGACCCTGTCAACAACATGTAAGGCGAACGACTTTAATAGATACAACTAACGACTATGAAAAATTCAAATATAGCTTTAATTGATTACGTCACAGGTCTCGGCGATGACTCTTTAATACTGGGTCAGCGCCTTTCTGAATGGTGTAGTAACGGACCGTTTCTAGAAGAAGATTTAGCCTTGGCTAATGTAGCATTGGACTTCCTTGGGCGTGCGCAAATGTTCTATGACTACGCCGCCGAACTGCACAATGCGAGTTCAAGCGCCGACCCAATCACGGCCGACGATATCGCTTATTTACGCGATGCGCGTGAGTACAAGAACACCTTAATCCATGAGTTACCAATCGGCGATTTTGCCTACACCATGGCGCGTCAATTCCTAATTGATTGTTTTGGTTTGCAACTGATGACCGAACTTTGTAAGTCCGCGGATAAATCTCTGGCAGGTATTGCGGCCAAGGCGATCAAGGAGTGTCGATACCACTTGCGACGCAGTAACGATTGGGTGCTGCGGCTTGGCGATGGTACCGGCGAAAGCCACGAGCGGGTTCAGAACGCCTTTGATCAACTTTGGGGATATACCGCTGAGCTTTTTGAAATGACCGACTCCGAGACCGAACTTTTAACAGAAAACATTTCAGTCGACAAAGTACAACTAAAAGATGCTTGGTTAAAGCAGGTAAAAGACACGCTAGCAGAAGCTACTTTAGACCTCCCTAGTGACGAATGGGCGATAAGCGGCGGACGCGCAGGCATTCATACTGAGCACTTAGGTCAAATATTAGCCGAGCTTCAGTATTTACAACGAGCTTATCCCGGATTGACTTGGTAAGGTTCTGAGAGACTTAATGAATAACACAAGGTCAAATATGGATGACGACACGGGGCGAATTTGGACGTTATTGGATCAAATTACTGATCCAGAGATACCGGTTATCTCTATTCGCGAGTTAGGAATACTGCAAGATATCCGTGTCGAAAAAAACACCTTAGTCGTGGTGATTACTCCTACCTATTCTGGCTGCCCAGCAATGCGCGAAATTCGCCAGGATATTGCTAAGCTTTTAGCAGATGAAGGCTACCAAAACGTGCTGGTGGAAACTCAATTGGCTCCGGCCTGGACAACCGACTGGATAACCCCAGAAGGCGCAAAAAAGTTGCATGACTATGGCATAGCCCCTCCGCAGCCTCCCGGCGAAGGTAAAATATCCTGCCCGCTTTGCGGCTCCAACAATACACAACTCATTAGTGAATTTGGTTCAACTGCCTGTAAGGCACTCTATAAGTGCACCAGCTGCTTAGAACCATTTGATTATTTTAAGTGCATATAAAGGGTCTATCAGATAAGAATTTCGCTAGTACTGAAGCGTTATTTTGAGACTACTTTCGCCTGACGCGAAGCATAATCCGACAGACCCATAAAACGGCCCAACCGAATTAAATAATATGAAATTTTACCCACTTACAATCAGCAACGTACGAAAAGAAACCGACACGGCCGTTTGCATAAGTTTTGAAGTTCCTAGCGAACTTAAGGATGAATTCATCTTCATCCAGGGCCAATATCTTACACTTCAAACTACCATCGATGGAGAGCAAGTACGGCGATCTTATTCAATCTGTTCGGGCGTGGACGATGACCGCCTACAGGTGGGTATTAAAGAAGTAGAAGGTGGTCTCTTTTCAACCTTTGCAAACAATTTTCTGAAATCTGGCGACAGCATAGAGGTTGCCCCACCAGAGGGGAATTTTCATACTTCTCTAGACCCAACTCAGCAGAAAAAATACATGTGTATTTGCGCCGGTAGCGGCATCACACCAATTTTGTCGATTATTAAATCGGTTTTATCAACCGAGCTACAGAGTCATGTCACGCTACTGTTTGGCAACCGAAACTCCAATACTGTTATGTTTAAGCAAGAGCTTAGCTATATTAAAAATAGATATATGGAGCGTTTTCAGTGGGTAAACATCCTTAGTGCTGAACAGCAAGATGCTGAGGTATTGTTTGGGCGACTTGATAACAAGAAAGGGGGTGAGCTACAGACTAAAAAACTGATTCATATACCGTCCACCGATGAGTTTTTTCTGTGCGGTCCAGAATCAATGATTACAGGCGTGTCTCGCGGTTTGCGCTCCAGTGGGATTGACGAAGCACACATCCATTACGAGCTGTTTTTTAGCTCAGCTGAAGATGCCCAAACAGTGGTAGAAAAGCATCACAAGAGGGTTGAGAAATATGCCGGTCAAAGCAGTGTTGTGTCGGTTAAAGTGAGCGGCAGAACAATAATGTTTGACCTAAATAAAGACGGTGAAAACATTCTCGATGCCGCTATGAACAATGGCGCTGACTTACCGTTTTCTTGTAAGGGTGGTGTATGTGCCACCTGTAAGGCCAAGGTAGTGGAAGGAAGTGTGGATATGGATATTAATCACTCCCTTAGTCCCCAGGAAGTAGAAGACGGCATGGTGCTGACCTGTCAGGCTCATCCTACTAGTGATAAGCTAGTGATTGATTTTGATCAGATTTAGCCCACAAACTCATTTTTCAACTGGGAAGCGCATTGCATAGTTTGGTGCGTCACGGGAATTTACTGATTCTGCACTTAAGCTGTCATCAACCGCACCGGCGTTGTGTTGTAAATGCTGATAGTGCACATTAGCTGCTTGATAGATTTGCCGATAGATTTTTCCACATAGGCTAAACGCCTCATAGCCCACCCAATTATCTGGCAACAATTCCATTGGTAAATGAGGGTCACGTAAAATTGCACGTCGATACTCATCCATCATTAATAAGCGTAGGGACAACATCTCTGCATTGCCTCCTTGCATCGTGAGCTTACCGCGCTCATCAAGCAACGGGGAAAAGTCTTGGATAAACTGCTTATAAGCACTTTCGACTTCAGAGACGGGCATACACATAGCCGCAAGCTCGCGGTCGTCAATATCCAGACCCAATTCTACATTTTGAATGTTTTCACAGCGCATGGCGATCACTTTACCGCGTAAACCCAGTCGGTTTATTGGTTCCGCGACAAGTTCAATATCACTGCCAGGGTGCGCCCACACCCGTTTTGTCACTGGACCGAAACCAATCCAACTTAATTCTTGCTCCAGTTCACGTCTCAGCTCCGCGTCCAGCGACTGAACCACCAGAAACACCAAAGTCCAAGAGCCATCCCAAGCAGGCCTATCGCTATAATAGATCAAGCGCTCGGCACGCCGAGTTTGCATGTCACCAAGCGTTGTTAGCTGGTAATAACTTTTACGCCCAGACCGAGTCGCCGCTAGCCAATCTTCTTCACGCAAACGGAATAAGGTAGTTCTCACCAGACGATCATTAACACCCAATAATTCAAGCGCAGCAAAAACTGTCTGCACCCATGCATAACCGTCATTAGCGGCGACCACATCACCAAAGAAGGTTGATACTAGTGACTTTGCGTGAACCCGTCGGTCTTGTAGTAAAGAATCAAGAAATTCACCGATATCTTCCTCTATAGAAGACTGTGAGCTGGGTAATTGCATTTTCGTATACGGTCAGGAATGTAGTTTTTAGACTGTTTCTAGTTTGATTGCTGGTGGATAACTTTTTCTATCGCCAAACCGATCGACAGCAATTGACGATCACTGTCTCTAGGGCCATCCAGCAGAATGCCAATAGGCAAACCGTCACTATCTTGCCCTGCAGGCAGCGTCAAACTAGGGATACCTGCATTTGAAGATGGGTCGGTATTTCTAATATAAGTTGGGAAAGTGGGTACTTGCACACCATTCAATTCAACCATTTCGTCACTGCTTATAATCGGCTGTGCGGTGAGCACCGTGGTTGGCATCAACAGTGCCGCAATATCGTAATCGTCAAAGGTTTTTTGGTAGAGGGATTGTAACGCAGGTCTAAACTCTTGGATAGCCTGTCTATAGGCCTGCTCTGGCATTGCTTGCTCACCAAGCTGACTAACGACCGTGGTTTTAACATCCGGACTTGCGATAGCATCGACTAGCTGGCGCATCGACACGCCGGTCGCTTGAGAATCGAGATAAGCGGGTAGCTCACGAATAAATTCGTATAAAACAACCGGGAAACTCACGCCATTATTGAGATCTTCCAACCCCGGCATATCTACGTTGATCATCACTGCACCCGCATCAGTAAGCCTGTCAATCGTTTGCTGCATCACCGTTGCGACATCCGCTGAGAGATTGTGGTAAAAATACTCCCTCGGTATGCCTAAGCGTAAGCCCTTTAATTCAACAGATTTAAGTGCTGACTTACAATCACTCATCACACAGTCCAGTAGAGCAGTGTTGGTCACATTATTGGCTATCGGCCCAACTGTGTCACGAGTTTCAGAAACAGGTGTAACGCCGCCCGACGGATAACGCCCTATGGTTGGTCGAAAACCCACGACTCCGTTCAGTGCAGGAGGAATACGAGTAGAACCTCCGGTGTCCGTTCCCAAGCCCATATCGACAATCCCTGCTGCGACTGCGGCTGCCGTGCCGCCGCTGCTGCCACCAGCAATACGGCTCGAATCTCTAGCATTTCGGACAGGTCCAAAAGCGGCGTTATTGCTGGTTATACCGAACGCCAATTCATGCATATTGGACTTGCCCAGCACAATAGCACCAGCATCCAGTAAACGCTGGACCGCCGGATTATTAAGTTGCGGCACAAAGCTCTTTAGTGAAGGCGTTCCTGCCGAGTTGGGCATGCCCGCTACATGCGTATTATCTTTGACCACAATCGGTATGCCGTGCAGTGCGCCGAGCTGCTTACCGGCTTCTGCGGCATCCTGTGCTACTCGTGCAGCAGCAAGCACCCCGGCCTCATCGATATAAATAAATGCGCCAAGGCCTTTGTTTATTTCAGCTCGCTGCAACGCTGATTGCATTCTCTCAACTACATTTTCAAGATCTGGGCTTGCTTCATTATCGCTTGGTTGTAATGCGGCTTTGGGTTGCGAAATGTCTACCACTTTAGTCTGTGTCGCGGTCGCTTTTACCTGCTCAATCGAGAATGGAATAACTTTAGTTTCAAACTTTGAATACAGCTCCATTTGATCGTTATTATGCGCTGAAGCCGTTCCGTCCAGAGCTATAAACCCACTCTGCCCGGGGGGGATTACGTCATAAGCAAGAAATTTTCCATCTCTGGCTATAAAGAAATTATTTTCGCTACCTCGATTCATATACGCAGGTAGTGATACCAAGGCATCTTCTGACGCCTGTGGAACACCCCGAAAATTATACGGCTTCCAGGTCATAGGTGCCGGCGCTATAGACCAAAGCGACATGTCATCACCATGCTCTTTGCTTAGCGCTGTTATTGTTTCACTAAAACTCTGTGCTAACACCACTGCCGGTTCGACACCATTAAAAAAGTCGTATGAGTCGGCCCCGTTCGCTAATGAATCCAAATTACGTAGGATTACCTTCGCTCCTACACTGGACCCCATAGACGCACCCAGTGGACTACTAGGGTTATTAGTTGCAGCATACATCGCGTATTTTGCCTCACCGATATCATCTTTCAAAACGCTGTTAAACAATCGTTTTGTCCAATGCTCAATGATCAATTCAGCAGCACCATAATTTCCATTTTCTTCAAGGCGCCATTCTCGATCCCAATTTTCAACAATCTCAAATGCTTTGTGAGCCGCTGAGTTTTTAACGGAATTTGACATCGCCTGCTTTAGATAAGGCAATAAAAAGGTGGCCGATACATCGTCGTAACTAATACGTTCGGCAACAGCCCATACATCATTAGCAGTCATTGGCTGTGGCGAGCTTAGCTCCTCCACAATGTGTTTTGAACGATCTGCCTTGCTCCAAGTATAGGTCCACAGATCACTCGCCAGCCAACCTGCAGCCGGCCGATTATTCCAATTCACAATGTAACCTTGATCCGGATTACGCACATTGGGGTTATCCGAGTAAGGCGCAAAACCCAACCAGTCTTCACTACCGGTACCATCACTGGGTAGTCTCGAATCCTGCGAATCGGCACGCAAAGGATAACGGCCTCCATGGGTATAACCCAAGTTGCCACTGACATCCATATAATAGAAATTGATGTTTGCAGCCACTTTACCTAAACGTGATTGCACAGCATCCATAGTCTTGTCTTTCGCCAAATTCACCCACGCTATCAGAGTTTCCACTTCGGCTCCTTCCCAAGCTCTGGCACGAGTGTAAGCGATGCCTTTGTCAGCATCGATCGAAAGCACCATGCCATGCACCGAGCGTCTCGCTAGCGACTCAACAGAGTCGGCGCCTTTCACCTTGATGGTTTCAACCCAGGTTTCAAATTTCTTGTGTTGATTATCATGCAGATAGTGTTCTGGTTTTCCACTTACAAGTTGCTCACGAAAAACGTCAACCTGATCGCTCATGCCAGCGGTACTTCCCCAACTCACATGGTTATTATGTGCGAAAAGTAGAGTGGGTAGCCCTAGCAGAGTATTGCCAACAACGTTAAAGTCTCCACCATGCAAACCAATCCCATACACATAAGACGGTAAACCAAAATCAAACTGAGGCCCGTTTACCAACGCCCCATCGGCATCGCTCAGTTTACTACCCGCAACCGACCAAAAATTACTGGCTGCCTGATATTCAGGGCCGATATAACCATATTCAGCGATTTGCGCCTGCGCGATTACCTGCACTTGCGGGTTATCGCTAGTGCCAAGAAATTTGCCGTTTTCATCAAGCACCACGCGCTTGGTGTACACTTCATCAAGAACTGGCTTTGCCTTGTCACCTTGAGTAATGGCCACAGCAGCGGAGTCTTTGCGCGGAACCGTGGTTGGCGAACTAGGGTCAAGTAACCACTTAGACGCATCGAATATTTTCTGGGCTTTGTCAAGACCATGTAATTCTGTCAAGCTGCTTAGCAGGCTGAGGCTGTCTAGCTCAGAATTAAAATCAGAGTAGCGATGGATGATCGAGCCAATGAAAATCATCGCAACATCATAAGAGCTCCAATGCTCTGGCAAGAAGCCAAAGTCAGCAAATTCTTTTGGTAACAAGGTGGCTTGCTGATCTAAAACCTCATCCACCCGTTCACTAAAACCTGCGGCGTAGGCTTCTAATATTTCTCTATCTTGAGCATTGATCTGTTGCAGTTGGCGATGGACCGCACGATGGTCATAAGCAGTGCGCACGTGTATATCCAAATCTAGATACTTGCTACCCAGCACCTCGGCCACGCGCCCTTCTGCGGTACGCCGAAGCATTTCCATCTGAAAAAGTCGATCCGTCGCAACCGCATACCCATAACCAAAGTACACCCCATAGTTGCTATCAGCGACTACCTGTGGGGTTCCGTATTTATCTCGGTAGATGGTGACTGTCTCGACCGACGTCTGAGCAGCTGCTTTAGCGTCACGCTCTGGGTCTGGAGTTTTTGAAACCCCAGGCGACTCCGAACCGCACGCGCTTAACGCAACCGCGATCATCAATACAAAAAAAGATGGGCGCATCACTGCACCCATCCACTCACCTACATTCACAATAGTTTTTTTTAGCATTTTAAATTATTCAATTTAAGTAAACACCCCGCAGCAAGCTGCGGGGTCTCTATAGTGCCAACCATTATTTCCTGTACGATGACACCGCGTGTAACTTATACCGGGTGGTTAAAAGTTAACTGTACCAGTAACACCGTAAGTTGCTGGGGCACCCCAAACACCGATAGTACCCGGTCCAATACGGTATGAATGACTGACATATTCTTCGTCGCCAATATTTTGACCCCACAATGCAACAGCGTATTTCTCGTCATTAGACTTCCAGCTGATGCGTGCATCAATCAGGTCATGAGAAGGAGAAATCGTGTCATTAATACTAGCAAAGTCAAAGTGCTGTTCATCCTGGTGGTTAAATTGGATGCGAAAATCATACTCTCCAGAACCCGTTGGCAAATTGTAGTTCATGGTTAGACTATAAGAGTTTTCTGGTGACTGACGCAACGGCAACCCTGAAAAGTCAGACGGGCCTGCGAAACCATTCAAGATCAAATCATTTGCTTCGGTATCTAGGTAACTGTAGTTACCAGAGATACGAAGACGGTCAGTCGCGTACCAAGCAAAATCCATTTCGAGGCCAGAAATGTCCGCACTACCAATATTAGTAGTTTGAAATGTGCCAAATTCTGAGTTTGGTACTGGGCCAAAACGAACCACCTGCAAGTCTTCATAATCCATCATGAACACAGTACCATTAAGGCGCAGGGTATTATCTAGGAAGTCGCCTTTGAAACCAAGCTCGAAGTTGGTTACGCTTTCTGGGTCAACCGGGTTAGTGGCCGCCGATTGAACGCCTTGTGAACCAGCAAACCCACCTGATTTATAACCTGTTGAAACAGTACCAAAATACATCACATTGTCATTTGGACGATACTGCGCAGAAATCATCGGCGAAAAATCATCCCAGTCATCCGAGGCTGGCGCAATAAATGCCTCAGCAATAATGCGTAATGAACTACCCACACGATTACCGCCGAATATACAATTTGAGGTATTTGCAAAACCGGCACTTAGAATCTCTTCATCGCTTAAGCCACAGTTGGTTGCTGATGCAATATAGTCACGATCATCTTTAGTGTAACGAGCACCAAGAGTCACCTTCCATTGCTCAGTTAAATCCCAAGAACCTTGGCCATAGACAGCATAACTAGTAGTTTCGTTCTGAGTTCTAGTCCACTCATTACCAACCACAACCTGGCCAGTGGCAACTGTGTTTCTGTCAATGCGGAACTGCTCTTGCCGATCAGTGTCTTCAGTAAAGTAGTACAAACCAGCCACATAATTAAAGCTGCCGTCTAGATCTGAAGTCCAACGAAACTCCTGAGAAAAAGTATCAATCTCTTCTTCAATGTCATCGATTACGTCTGCACCGAATACACCGGCTGCGACATTAAAACCACCGCCAAGTGGTGCGCCTACTGAAGGCATTTCCCAATCGGTTTCGGTGCTACGAACACCGGTGATTGAAGTCAATTTGCCCGTAGCATAATTCATATCACCCTGAAGACTGATGCCACCCGCTTCGCGAGCATTGAAGCCATCGGTTGGTGACGCTGTCGTGCCTGGGCGACCCGCACCCAAAGAAACTGCCGCGCCTACATAATCGAAATTGCCATTAACAATTGGCGCTCGACCTATGTCTCCACGATCGTCTTCCATATAATCGGCGCTTAACAACCATTCAGAATTGTCAGTAGTCCACAACAACTGGCCACGAACCGATGAGTAATCTTCATCTTGTACATCTTTGTTAAGTAAAGTGTTACGGACATAGCCATCATGCTCACGATGATTAACTACAATTTTGCCCGCTAAGTTCTCAGACAAAGCCCCGGAAAACAAACCTTGATAGCGTAAAATTCCTTCGCTTCCCAGAGTCAGTGCTGCTTTACCATTTGTTTCTTGAGTAGGCTTTGCGGTAATAACATTAATCGCTCCACCAATCGCATTGCGTCCAAATAGAGTACCTTGAGGGCCTTTCAATACTTCAATACGCTCTAAATCGAACATATCAAAGTTGGTCCCAGCAGAACGCCCCATGTAAATTCCATCGAGGAATAAGGCTACAGAATTATCTAGACCGGCGCCATCATCGGCAGAGCCAACTCCGCGCAAAGATATCAATGCCTGTCCTGGCGCGAACTCGCCCAATGTCATGCCAGGAACATTGTAGGCAATCGAGCCAATATCAAAAATATTTCCTGCTTCGAGTTCATCCGCACTAATTGCGGTGACTGTAATCGGTACATCTTGAATACTTTGTGTTCTATGTTGTGCAGTGACTACTACCTCTTCGATCGTAGATCGCTGCGCAAATGCGGGCGAGGCTGCGGCGAATACCGCCCCCACTCCAATCACTATAGACGTTAGTCTAGGTTTACTGCATATCGTGAATTTCATAATCACTTCCTCTCGTTTGTTAAATAGTTACTCTCGTTTTAGTTTGCTGGCGAAGTTTCAATATTACTGGCTAACTCCGCAGCTACTAATTGCTTATCAAAACGTTCTCTATCTTGAATCGAAGCTGCACTGCGATCAGTAACAGAGAAAACGTACATGGTAATAAAGGCGGCTGTCATGGTGAACAGAGCTGGATAATCGTATGGAAAAAGAGGCGCATCGGCACCAAAAATATTCACCCAGACTTTAGGGCCACCTACTATTAAGCCTATTGACGAAATAAATCCTACTAAGCCGCCGACGACTGCACCGCGGGTAGTAAATCCGCGCCAATACATAGCCAGAATAAGAATTGGGAAATTGACACTGGCTGAAATAACCATCGGCATTACGGCAATGAACGCGACATTTTGGTTTTGAAACAAAATACCCAGACCTATAGCAGCCGTACATAAAACCACTACTGTAACCCTAGAAATCAAGAACTCTTTACGCGGATCTGGCTTACCCTTGCTTAAAAGTTCAGCATAGATGTCGTGCGAAACAGCTGCCGACCCGGCAACTGTTAGCCCAGCCACCACAGCGAGAATCGTTGAAAATGCGACAGCCGACATAAAGCCCATTAACAAATCACCACCCAAGGCATGCGCCAAATGAATCGCGGCAACGTTGGTACCACCAATCAATTTTCCGGCAACATGATATTGCGGATCACCGCTCACAAACACGATCGTGGCGAAACCAATCAGAATCGTCATTATGTAAAACAACCCCATCATATTCGAGGCATAGAACACAGACTTTTTAGCTGCCTGCATATCACGTACAGTAAAAAGCCGCATCAATACATGCGGTAAGCCCAGAGTTCCAAACATCATTGAAACGGCAATCGTTATTGCTTGAATAGGGTCTGAAAAAAGACTACCTGGCTGCAGTATCAACTCACCGCGAGGATGCACGCTGACTGCTTTAGAAAACAACGAGTCTAAATTGAAATTAACGGCCGCGAGCAAAAGCACGCACATCAAAGCAGCGCCACTCAATAGCAAAATAGCTTTAACAATTTGTACCCAGGTTGTGGCCAGCATTCCGCCTGCAGTAACATAGATAATCACAAGCAAGCCAACCATTGATACTGATACCGTATAGGGGATACCAAATAACAGCTCTACCAGCTTTCCTGCACCAACCATTTGCGCGATCAAATAAAAGATAATCACCGAGATGGTGCCCAACGTGGCAATCATCCGAATTGGCCGTTGTTGCAAACGATAGGAGACAACGTCAGTGATCGTAAAACGACCAAGATTTCGCACCCGCTCCGACATCAGGAACAGCATTATAGGCCACCCTGCTAGCGCTCCTACGGCTAAGATTAATCCATCAAAACCAGCGCTATAGATAAGTCCAGAAATACCTAAGAATGAAGCTGCGGACATGAAATCGCCAGCGATGGCGGTACCATTTTGACCTGCACTTATTTGTCCACCTGCGGTATAGAACGCTGAACTGGAGTTGGTATAGCTTGACGCCCAGTAGCTGATCCACAAAGTTGCAGCGACAAACGCGACGAAGATGACTATGGCTGAAGTACTTCCACCCTGTGATTCATTTGCGGCCCAGACTGACGTACTAACGAAAGTACTTGCTAACAGCAAGGCGATACGTGACATAGAGCCTTTTATCATTGCTTGATCTCCAGTCCTTGGTTTTTGGTGCTTTCAACGACGCTTTTTTGCATAGGGTCCAGCCACTT
>JBLHMH010000021.1:0-30676 GCA_047621785.1 Polaribacter sp.
TTTAGACCCAAAATCCCCAGTAGGGCGTTCCTCTCCATGAGTCAGGAGCTCTATTTTGTATGTCTCCCGTGTACGTAATCGCTATACAGAGCAATCCTACTCACTGATTATTAATAGTTAACTAGAAACTAGAGCCAGACTCGGTTGAATTCAATATTAGTGAACGGCTACTTCGAGTATTGAATACCCTTTCAGTGAAGTCAACAGAAGCATCAAACAGATCCAATCTGAGCGCTCACCACCCATTGCAGTCAATCGAGTGTGACCCTTTTGATTACTATTCGTTGCCCTCGGAGGTATTTCCACTCTTTATATTCTGCATGATTTCATAAAAGAAATTTTTGTTTCGGTTAGGTTTGGATGCTAACTCGGAATTAACGAAATTGTAAAATTCTCCCAACCCCTCAGTTTGATTTTTTTCATCAGTTGTCATCGTCCACCATGCTCGCCCAAAATCATTAGCAAGAATAAAACTAACTTCGTTCCTCACGCGGTCTTTCCATTCATCCTCCATGAGATTCAGTTTAGATAATCGATATGCAGCCTGCCATTCTTCAACATTTACCCAGATAATTGATTCTATGACACGTTGTTCAGCGAGGGTTAGTAGTGCTGGTTTCTCGATTGATTTAGCCCATATCTCGGCAGGATTCTCGCCCCACATTACACGTTCGTTTTGAATGTAACGACCACTTTCAGCGTAAGAAAGTTGAATCTTTAATAGATCTGAATTTTGTTTCATTTGTAACCCAACTAACAATAAGCCAGCGAGAATGCCTACGTTCGCAGAGACCTGTATCCAATTACCAACTCTACCTAGTTTTGTCATTTGCATTCCTATTTTCAGATCAATTAGCTTTCTACTAATTAAATATGGTTATTTTATCTCCATAATGTTTGAGCGTATCACACACGAAGTATAAAAATACTTGAGGTCATTCCTTGTCTTTTGCATTCCTGCTTAATGCCCGCTATGAGTATGTTTTACCCTGTCGTTCCAATCAAGCGTTTAAGCCTTCGATACGCGATATCTTGTCCTTAACGGACAATGGTTGAATCCCGGTCTGTTCCCGACACGTTTTAAAATCTATATATCAAAATCGTTCGTCTCAAGACAAGTCTCAATTTCGAGAGTCAATGAATCTAGTGTCTGCCCGTATTTATCCAGTAAATCTAGACACCACAAGTTCCAACCGTGGTGTAGAAATCGCAATTGATTACGGAGGGCAGAAAGTTCACGGTCATCAGTTGTCAGCAGTCGTTTATTAATTCCGTCCCATATCTAAGGGGCCGAGTTGCGTCCTAAATCATTTAACACCTCGTCGAAATCATTACCATTACCATTATCTATTATCCGGGCAGTCGCACTCTCGTAGAAATCGCCGAGTCCTCTCACTAATCTAGGTGCATCAAGCTCACTCAACTGCCCGGCAGCAATCATAGTAGTCCATGCTGAACGACGCGGGTAGAGTGTGCGGTTATCAACAAAAATGGCCTCAAATGCTTCCGCCATTAAGTCGAGGGGTATGCTTCCAGGGGTTGCCAACCATTCGTCTATTGCTAAGTATTGTCTATCGTGGCTGGATTGCAATATTCGAATTTCGTCGACGTCGGCCCGGATTTCCCCGAGCATCTGCGCTAGCGCGGTATGCGCGGCTAGCTTAGCCGACCGGTCCTGTGATATACCTTCGAGGACTATTGCTAAGTACACGGCGACTATTATTAGCACACCTTCACCGAGTAGCTTGGCCAATGGAGTTTTCGATAGATTCATTATGCGATCCTTGAACGAATTAAAGAACATAAATATTGAGTGATCATTACTGAATTTTCGTCACCTCCACAAGGGTCTCCTTTTAGCCATAAAAAAGCATCTTCAAAAGGCTGACTGTCAGCTTTGAGTACAAGAGTCTGTCACGCGATACTGGTGTTTAATTCCCTGTTCATAAAGTACTCTTTGTTGGACATTTCATTAGCGTGAAATTATTATCCAAAATCACACAGTTACAAATTCTAGTTTCCCAGCCTTTTTCGGACAGCAGGATGTGACAATAAACTACACGTATTACGTACAGAGGCCCAACTCCATCAACGAAATCCTGTTCAGGAGCGGTGGTTCGCCGTAGGCTATTGGCCTGTAGTCATTTCGGTGGAACGTGTTTTGATAAAATTGGAAAACAACAGAATTTTGGGAGCTGCTGATTGTTATGAAGCCGAGTTGGTTCAGTTATTGCGTAATGAGTTTTTGGATAACGTCTATAAAGACATCTTTGGGCTGGCCGCCGTTGACCAAATATTTGTCATTAAAAATAAAGGCGGGAACTGCGCTAATGCCATGTTGTCTGCTTTGATCTTGTTGTTCTCGAACTTCCTGGGTGAATCGATCAGAATCTAAGACGTTTTTGGCTAGCTTAGGATCTAGGCCAACCGACTCCACGCATTCGATTAGCGTAACATGGTCACTGGGGTCTTTGCGCTGTTGAAAATACAAATTAAAAAAGGCTAATTTCAGCTCAGTTTGAAAATTGATTTGTTTTGCCCAGTGCAATAAGCGGTGGGCATCAAAAGTATTGTAGATTCGGCCATCGTCAGAAAAGTTGAATTCATAGCCTACGTCTAATCCACGCTGCTTAATATTTTCCCGATTGGCGGCACTCTGTTCTACAGTTGATCCGTACTTTTGTTGTATGTGTTGATTTATGTTTTGACCTTGCTTGGGCATGTCTGGGTTTAGTTCGAACGGCAACCAGTTAAGGCTAGTCTGCTGTGCCATCCCAACTTCTTTCAAAGCACTTTGTAGCGACTGATAACCGATTACACACCACGGGCAGGAAACATCGGAGACAATATCGATTCTAATTTTATTATTCATAACAAAATTGCTTATCGAGTTTGTGAAGGCAGCTACCACTAAGGCTAGCAGGTGTATTGAGTTTCTGGCGTGATATGACTCTAGTCATATTGTTCACTACGCCGCCGAATATAGGAGGCCAAACCTAGCACGCTTACCGAGCCTAACGATAGGCCAAATAAAGTTAACAACAGCCGATACCATAAATCTAACTTGCCAGTATGCAATGGTAAAGTAAAGTCCATCAGGCGCACGGCGGTACTGCGAGTTAGGGCATTTTGATTAGAAGTTAGCGCACCGTTTATGAATGACAGAGTGGTATTACCCATACGGTTCCATGTTTGTTGCTGCTCTAAACCAACTGAAATGTTGGGGTATTTTTGTGTTGCTGGACTGACCCAACGAATCCTTGATTGCGGATACAGCGAACTCGCAGTACTGAGTCGATCAGTCCAGTTAGTTATAGGCGGGGCGTGACTTTCTACGGAGCTCGCCATTAAGTTAGGCTTAGCCTTAGGCAATAATAAATCACGAGATTGCGTTGGATAGACCAAAATCACACCACTTATGCTAACAATGAGAATAGGTATTATTGACAGAAAACCAAGGTTGCCGTGGCTACGAATTAGGCTGGTATGCCGAACACTGTTGGGAATCACTCCAATATTTAGAAAGCGCCGCCTAGGCCACAAAATACATAAGCCTATTAATATAAGTGGAATAATCAATAAGCCACTAAAGCCAGCAATGTTCAGGCCGATTGTATTGCCAAGTAAAAAACGATGATGCAGATCGAGCAGCCAGTCTTCGATTCGTTGCTTGTTACCCCATTGTTGAACAAGCTCGCCACGTTGATCATGCCAAGCGTATTGCTGATTGCTTAGAAACACTTTATGTAATGCTAAATTTTCAGAAAATATCTGTATCAGTTTAATCGAGCCACTGGGATGATGTTTTTCAATTGACTCAATTGCACCGGCTATAAACCCAGATTCATGATTCTGACCTTCGCGGGCTTGATAAATAGTTAACCACAAATACTCTGGTTTCCAAACCAGCAAACACCCAGTGATGCTGATTGACAGCATTATCAGGCACAGCAGTAAGCCGACATACCGGTGTATTCGTTTGAATAACACTACTGCTATTTTCGTTAGTTTATGGTTTTTAATCGTGTTTAGCAATCTGCCGAGCTAGCATCACGGCCGCTAATTTGGTGCGTGCCATCAGGCTCTGCACGCTCGACTCTTCGCGTGATGAATGAAAACCGGCGCCATCAAGCCCCATGTTGTCGATGGTCGCCAAGCCCACAGCTTGGGCTAATGATCCATCGGTTCCTCCACCCGAATAAGTACTGCCTATAATTGGTTCACCAATTAACTTTGATAGCCCCATAGCCTCAGAGATCATGTCATCTACAACCGGGTTTTGTGCTTTCGCGGGTCGATGTAATATGGCCCAGCTTTCAACGGACGGCAGGTCGGGGTAACGTGGGTTGGATGTGCTGGTATTGGCTGCGATGCCTAGAATTTTTTGTTTCAACTGTTCGCCATCTGCTTGTGTAGGAAACCGCATATCGATATAAGCATCGGCACAGCCTGGTATCGTATTGCGCTTTTCACCGCCTTGCATAACGCCTACGTTGACAGTGGTTTTACGTTGGTAGTCCGTTAGATTCTCAATTTCGATAATTTTGTGTGCCAGTTCTAAACTGGCCGAAACACCATCCTCATGACTGCCACCTGCATGTGACTCACGGCCTGTTATTTTTAACCTTGCTTGGCCAAGACCCTTACGAGCGCGAGCGAATCGATTTTCAAAAGAACCTTCAAACACTATGCCAATATCATGTTGCTTCGCTATCTTTTCGATCAAAGGTCGAGAGCCGATTGAACCGATTTCTTCATCACTATTAAGCAAAATCGTCATAGTCGCGGGCTCTAACAAGTTAGCGGCTTTGAGCGCACGCAACGCATTGAGCATTACCACTATACCGCCCTTCATATCTACCACGCCCGGACCTTTTAGCCGCCCATCCCTTTCAATAATGAGCGTTTGAAATTCATCATCGTTGGAAAATACGGTATCCATATGACCATTAAGCAGAATGCGATTTTTAGACTTACCTTTTCGAGTTGCCAGCAAGTGATCAGCGATTACATGCTGGCCACCATCACAATCTAAAACGGGTATCGCGGGCGATGAATGCTGTTCAATAGTAAACCCGAGGTCTAGCAACTCTTGTTTAAGTAGCCCACGATAATAATCTAGCCCTTTGATATTGGCGGTGCCGGTATTGATATTTACGTGCGTACTTAGCTCTTCTAGTATAGGTGCCTGGCGTGCTGCAATCCAATCAATCATTGCCTCTTCTTGCTGTGTCAGGCTAAGGATTTTTGGCTTAAGATCATTAGATGCTGCTTGGCTAGCAAATGTTGGGCCCACCAACATTATACAAACTAGGGAGATTATTGGCTTACGGAACCTGCTGATAGATGGAAAACTCATTTGGACACCTTTTAATTTTGTTCTGCTTAATATAGCAGCCTATAACACTTAACTCATTGAATGGATTTGGCTGACAAGGCTTAAGTTACTTGTTGCTTGGCTTGATATTGCTTATGTTGATAGATCTTCTTTGTAAAAATTTCCTCTAGAATTTGCGCAGCACGACTTACATCAATAAAGCGCGTGTAGAGTGGCGTAAAGCCAAATCTTAAAACATTTGGAGCACGAAAATCCACGATGACTTTATGATCAATTAACGCTTGGCTAATTGCGAAAGCGTCAGGATGAGAGTACGCCAACTGGCTTCCTCGCTGCTTGGGATCGTTGGGGGAGATTAGTAGGAGGGCATCTAAGCCGGCATGCTGACCAACCGTTTGCTTAAATAGCTCACTCAGCTTCATTGATTTCTGCCAAAGTTGCTCTAGGTCAACATCGCAGAAAACATCTAGAGCCGCGTCCAGTGCAGCCATTGAAATAATATTTGGCGTGCCACTCAAAAACTTGTCTATTCCTGGCGCAGCCTGATACTGCGGATTAAAATCAAAAGGAGATTGGTCACCCATCCAACCGGCCAGCGGTTGTTTTACCTTAGACTGATGGCGCGCAGCAACGTAGATAAATGCCGGTGCGCCAGGCCCTCCATTAAAGTATTTGTAGCCACAGCCTACCGCAAAATCGACATTTTCAGCATCCAATTGCAGTGGCATGGCACCTGCGCTATGGGCCAGATCCCATATTACTAATATCCCCTTTGCATGTGCAAGCTTAGTGATCAGAGCCATATCGTATTTTTCACCACCGCGAAAATTCACGTGGGTGAGTAACAACACTGCGATACTTTCATCCAGCGATTCGACTATAGCTTCTACGTCGACCAGCTTAAGTTGGCATTGTGTTTCGCCTAGCAGACTAGATAAACCTTGCGCTGCATAAAGATCTGTTGGGAAGTTGTCTGTCTGCGACAACACAATCTTACGGGTTGATTGAAGGTTTAATGCCGCCGCCAATAGCTTAAACAAATTGATCGAAATTGAATCGCAGCAAACCACCTGGCCTTGCGCGGCACCAATCAATGGTGCGATTTTATTGCCTACCGTAGCGGGGAGGCTAATCCAGTTATTTTTGTTCCAGCTAGCTATTAAGTCGTCGCCCCATTGCTTACCGACCACCTCTTCTACCCGAGTCTTGGCGACCTTAGGCAGTGGGCCGAGCGAATTTCCGTCTAAGTAGATCGTGTCTTTTGGTAATAAAAATTCGGTTCTCTTGTTTGCTAGCGGGTCTAAAAGGTCAAGTTTTTGAGCAAGTTCTAAGGTCATGTTTAGCAAGTCGAGGTGGGTTGTTAACTATAAAGTTTGCGCAAGATGTTCAAGTAGCGCTTGAAAGCTCGGGGTGGCCGGATGAATCATATCAAAGTGACCGGCTGATTGAATCACCTGCAACTTAATGCCGCTCTGAGTCGCTTGATCTAAAGGTACAATCTGATCTTCTGAGCCATGCAGTAAAAATGTTTTTGGATGCAGCTTTTGTTCCGCGGGGTTGGCTGCTATATATTCTTGTTGCTTGTCTGAAGCTAGGCCACCCATAAACGCTGGCACTGCCGCTTGGCAGTCGTTACTACCCTTAGCATATTCTTCAATATTGGTAATTGCCGCGAGGCCGATCACGCCGCTGATGTTTGCACTCTTTACCAAGTCGGCATCTGAGCCAGCCAACAAAGCAAGATGTCCACCTGCCGAATGTCCAAGGATAACAACCCTGCTTAAATCCAGTGAATAATCATCTAAGGTTTGGGTGAACTCAATACCTGCTTTAACATCATCATAACTCCCGGGCCATCCTCCGCCTACATCGCCAGTGCGACGATATTCGATTGCCCAAACCGCATAACCGCTAGCCGTGAGCGCTGAGCTTAGGGCATAGCTGTGGTCAATGTTGTACTCACTCAACCAACAACCACCGTGAATTAATACTAACAGTGGCTGTTTTGATGAACCTGGATCCGACGCCTGATTGCTAGGCAACCAGAGCTCGCCAAATTGGAGCGGGTCATCACCATATTTTAAGATTGCTGCCGCTTGGGCGCTGGGTAACTCTAAAACTGAGGAATAGCTAACATTATTCTCTGTAGGCAGATAGCAGAAAGCCTCTTCGTCATTAGCCGAAAGATTTTGATTGAAAAGGTTGCTCAGTAAAATCATATACGCTAAAGCCTTAGGCAAGGTTCTAGTAGTTGATCGCAATGGGTTGCTCTCAGTGTTAAGCGTTTAAAATTGAGTAAGCCAAGCCCCTAAACTAAGGCTGGTGAACGAATTCGCCCTCTATTTCGATGGAAACTTCTGCTCCAAGTAGTGGTGCATAATTTTTTAGCCCCCAAGCTGTCCGATCGATCTTGGTCTTAGCCGAAAATCCAAGCGTAGTCTTTCTAGAGACAGGGTGTACGATTGCAGCCTTGTTCAACACAATATTCAGTGTAACCGGCAGAGTTTCGCCCAACATGGTTAGCTCGCCTTTTACTTCAGCTTTGCCATCTGCAAGCGAACTTACTGATTTAGAAACGTAGCTCATGTTCGGAAATTCTCCAGACTTAAACCACTGCTCTGAAAGTTTCTTATCGAAATCTTCTTTCTCGGTAAATGGGTAGTCAGTGGTGATCGAATCTATTTTGATCCCTACTTCAACTGAGCTTTTGCTGAAATTTTGGCTGTCCAGAGAGAGGTCAGCGCTGAACTCAGTGAAGCGACCGACGTAAGTTGAAAACCCTAGATGGTCGACCTTGAACACGACGCTGGCATGGCTGCGGTCAACAGCATAGTTGCCGGATGGCATGCTGCTGAGCTGGTCGGCTATCGCAAAATTAAGAAAATTTGCTAATAGGGCAGTCGTTATAATACATAGTTTAGTAATGGTTTTGATTTTCAATAGCACTTAAGATTACTCAGAGTTAGGCTTGCGAGTTAACAAGTCTAAACTATTTCGGGTAATTAATTTCACCGAGTTTTGACAGCAACTAATGCGCTCTGATAGGTCAATTAATTAGCAGTAAATACTGCAACGAAGAATGTTTTTTCTGTGGTGCACAAACAAATTAGCTGCTGACACGCCTTGTCGCCAATAAAATGTAAGTGCTAGACTTATTGAATGCGAAAAAACGTTAAAATTAAAACCGTTAAAAGCAGTTTAAGAGTGAGCGCTTATCTCAACAGTATTGAGCCGGCACAGGCTCGCCGAGACCCAATATTGCTAGCAAAGTTGTTTAAAAAGACCAGCTTGGCAAAATCCAAAATGTGGGGAAGTAGCATCGTTGGTTACGGGCAATATACTTATTATCGTGCAAATGGTGATGTGGGTAAGATGGCTGCTAGCGGGTTTTCGATACGTAAAAGTGGGCCTGTGGTGTATGTCATGCTTGGCTATAAAGACTACTAACACATTCTAGATAAGATTGGCCCACATAAATTCGGTAAGTCGTGCCTATATCTAAAGAACCTGCAAGGCGTAGATTTACAAGCCCTTGCAAAACTGATCAAATCAGGAATGCAAGATTTAAAAAAACTTACTCGGTGACAATTTAATGACTAATAGCTCCGGCGGTAACATGGCTAATAGCCCTAAGGGTTACAGATCAACCAAATTCTATGCTTATTTCACGCCATTCATTCTGGTGTTGTTGGCAATCAGTGTGGCGGCTTTGCTATGGCTTGTTGATATGAAACGTTTGGTGGATGGCGATTTAAGCATCCAGCCGGCCACCACTACTGTGTATCTTGTGCGCCACGCCGAGAAGGAAATTAATAGTGGCAAAGACCCAGCCCTAACTGACCAAGGTAAATTCAGAGCCAACTTTTTGGCCAAAATGTTAGACAAAATTCCGATTGACGCAGTGTATAGCACCGACACCATCAGAACCAGAGAGACTGCTGGCCCCACTGCGCAAAGCCAGGCCAAAGAAGTGCGTATTTATGATGCGCTTGAGGTCGACTACGCTGACTTTTTGGACAACAATCATGCCAAAACCGTATTAGTGGTCGGCCACAGCAATACAATACCGGCTTTTGTTAATGGTCTGCTTGGTGAACAAAAATACGCGGAGCTAGATGAGTCTGAGTACGATAATTTATTCGTTGTAGATATTATCGGTCGGAGAAAAAGCGATAAATTATTAACCATTGCAGCTCGTCTAAGCGATCCTGAGCCCTCGGTGCAAAAACCTATGCCACAACATGAAAAAATCAATTACTTAGAATATGCGGCGACGGATATCCAAGCCACAAAAGCATTTTTCAGTAAGGCCTTCGGCTGGACGTTCGAAGACTACGGGCCAGATTATGCAGCCTTCGAAAATCAAGGCGTGAACGGAGGTTTTTATCGAGCAGATAAGAGGAGTTCTGTGGCAAAGGGCGCCGCGTTAACAGTTTTTTATAGTAACGCTTTAGAGGCAACTGAGTCTAAAGTGGTTGCTGCTGGAGGGGTGATTAGCACTGCGATATTTGACTTTCCTGGTGGCAGGCGCTTTCATTTCATTGAGCCAAGTGGAAACGAGTTTGCGGTCTGGGGAGAGTAAACAATAAAGCTGTGAGAGGTTTTGTTCAGTTGTTAATGCGGTCTTGAACCGTTAGCACCCCACAAGGGACGCCGAGGTCCCTGCGTCCGTCACATACGACCGCCATGGATGGTGGAACGGTCCACAATGCAGGAGCAGTTGTGGACCGTTCATCCTGAACATCGTCGCTCCGACGCGTCCATGCGTCCGTGACATACCGTTCATCCTGAACATCGTCACTCCAACGCTTCCCTGCGTCCGTGACATACCGTTCATCCTGAACATAAAAAAGGCCGATCATTGAGATCGGCCTTTTGTATTTTATGAAGAGTTTTTAGCGTTTCATTGAACCAAAAAACTCACTATTCGACTTGGTTGCTTTTAGCTTGTCGAGTAAGAATTCAATCGCGTCAGTTTCGTTCATTGGATGTAGCAATTTGCGCAGTATCCAAACCTTCTGTAGCTCTTCAGGATCAATTAGTAACTCTTCGCGACGTGTGCTCGAGCTATTGACGATGATTGATGGATAGATGCGTTTTTCGGCAATTTTACGATCAAGATGAACTTCCATATTGCCCGTGCCTTTGAATTCTTCATAGATGACTTCATCCATTTTGGAACCAGTTTCGATCAACGCAGTTGCTAAAATCGTCAAACTCCCACCTTCTTCAATATTACGCGCAGCTCCAAAAAAACGTTTTGGACGTTGTAGTGCATTAGCGTCAACACCACCGGTTAAAACCTTGCCGGAAGCTGGCGCTACAGTGTTGTAGGCACGTGCCAAACGAGTGATTGAGTCGAGCAAGATGACTACATCTTTTTTATGTTCTACCAAGCGCTTGGCTTTCTCGATCACCATCTCAGCAACTTGTACGTGTCTAGAGGCGGGTTCGTCAAAGGTTGATGAAATAACTTCACCGCGCACTGAGCGTTGCATTTCGGTAACTTCCTCTGGACGTTCATCGATTAGTAACACCATCAATTCGACATCAGGATTGTTAGTCGTAATTGCTTGAGCAATTTGTTGCAACATGACCGTTTTACCGCTTTTTGGCGATGAAACAATTAAGCCACGTTGACCTTTACCAAGCGGTGCAATTAAATCGATTACACGGCCAGTCAAGTCTTCTGATGTGCCGTTTTCTTGTTCCAGCTTCATCCGTTTATTTGGATGTAAAGGAGTAAGGTTTTCAAACAGGATCTTGTTTCGAGCTTCTTCTGGTGAGGAACCGTTAATTGTTTCTACTTTCAATAGAGCAAAGTAACGCTCTGAATCTTTTGGAGGTCTGATTAAGCCGTCTACCGTGTCACCGGTTCTAAGATTGAAGCGTCTGATTTGGCTAGGAGATACATAAATATCATCGGGACCAGCCAAATAGGAGCTATCTGCCGAACGTAGAAAGCCAAAACCGTCTTGTAGGATCTCTACAACGCCTTGTCCGGCAATGTCTTCGCCGCGTTTAGCGATTGATTTTAGGATGGTAAAGATTTGGTCCTGTTTGCGCATACGGCCTAGGCCGTCTAGCTCCATGGATTTACCAATTTCAGTGAGTTCGGTCGCGGTTTTGTTTTTCAGATCAGATAGTGATGCAGGCATGTTAATTTATTCTTAAGTGAGGCTTGGCTGATTGCCGGGTTTTGAGGGGTATGGACCGCTGGGTTTTTACGCGGTCAGATTCATTAGGTCTATATGCACGAAAGAGGCGTCGCGCCTTTACAATGATGGTTTATTTTTCTGGATTTTGTTTTGGAATGTGATTCGTAAACTTTGAATCTGATGCAACTTTAGCATGCTATAGATACTCATGTCTATACTGCATGCTGACTCTCGAATTCTATTGGCTTGATAAGTTCTGTTGAATAACTTTAATCTAAAGTCTATTCGGCGCTCGCTTAGTCCGGGCTTTAGGAGTCTTGCAGTGGTAATAGTTTTGTGAGGTGCTATTAGCACCTCACAAAACTATTGTTTGGTTTTAGATGTTTTCGTCAATGAAAGCAGTGAGCTGAGATTTTGACATCGCGCCTACCTTAGTCGCTGCCACATCGCCTTCTTTAAAAAGCATCAAAGTAGGGATGCCACGAATTCCAAATTTAGGTGGAGTGTTCGGGTTGCTGTCGATGTCGAGCTTAGCAACCATTATTCTATCGCCATATTCAACGGCTACTTCTTCTAATATCGGGGCTAACATTTTGCATGGGCCACACCATTCGGCCCAGTAGTCTACAAGTACGGGTTTATCCGCTTTAAGTACATCTGACTCGAAGCTGGCATCGGTAACTTGAACTGTATTTTCGGACATAACTTAATCGCCTTTTTGTTTTTGAATTAGGGTATAGTGTGCGAATTGTTTCGCATCTCATAACTGCGTAGATTAACCGATTCTGCTATTTATTAAAATAAGTTCCGGCAGTTTATTAAAATAAGTTGTTGTAGTTTACTGTAAAAGGCTCCGACAGAAACGAGCCGCTTCAGATGGTTTTTCTAAGCAATATTCAAAACCCTTGATTGAACAGCTCTAATTTTTGTATGGGGTGTCTGTTGGGAGTAATTGTTTGAATCTGCGAAGAGACAACAAAGCCGGCCAATCGTGCTGCAAATGAATTTGATACCCGCTACGATTTTAAATATCAGCTAGACGCACAGGCTATTTTAATAGCTTGGTGGTGGATTCAACAAGTGCTTGCATGCGCATGAGAGAATTACCAATAGCTTCTTTTTAAACATACTATAAACAAGATTAGTTTAATAAAATGACAGATACTCATTTGAGCGAAACTCGCTTCAAAGACTTAGATATTCATCCAGACGTATTGAAAGGGGTTGAAACACTTGGTTTCGAATTTTGCACCCCAATTCAAGCAATGGCATTGCCAGTTGCTTTACAAGGTAAAGATGTAAGTGGTCAGGCTCAAACGGGAACCGGCAAGACAGCCGCCTTTCTAATTGCCTGTCTGCATCGCCTATTGAATAGCGAGCCTAAAAAGAGCAGCAAAAAAAATCCAATACGGGCTTTAGTGCTAGCGCCAACTAGAGAGCTAGCGATTCAAATATATGAAGATGGCAAGCCATTGGCCGAGCATACAGGTCTTAAGCTGGGAGTAGCTTATGGCGGCACCGACTACGAAAAGCAACGAGTACATATTGAGAATGGCGTAGATGTTCTGATTGGAACTCCTGGTCGCATCATTGATTATTTTAAGCAGGGCGTTTTTGCTCTAGATGTGCTTGAAGTGATCATTTTAGACGAAGCTGATCGTATGTTTGATCTTGGTTTCATCGCAGACATTCGTTACGTATTTCGCCGTATGCCACCCCCTGAAGAACGCTTGAACATGTTGTTCTCGGCTACTCTCTCGCACCGGGTTTCAGAGCTCGCCTATGAGCACATGAGCGAGCCCGAAGTGATCAAGATTGAAGCCGAAGCTATCACCGCTGATAGAATTGAAGAGATAGCATATATGCCGTCTAATGAGGAGAAAATACCTCTTTTACTAGGCTTGTTAAAGCGGGCTGGGGAGCAAAAAGTGGTGGTGTTTATTAACACCAAGCACATGGCAGAAAAAATAGAGGCCTGGTTAGCGGTCAATGAACTCAAGGGCTCTGTTCTTTCGGGTGATGTACCCCAGAAAAAAAGAGAGCGGCTGCTAAATGACTTCAAAGAAGGAGTGACAACGATTCTGGTGGCTACTGATGTGGCGGCCCGAGGCTTGCATATTCCAGATGTCAGTTATGTCATAAATTTTGACTTACCTGGTGATGCAGAAGACTATGTGCATCGCATTGGTCGGACCGCACGTGCAGGCGCTAGCGGTACCGCAATTAGCTTGATTTGTGAAACATTTGCCATGAATATCGTCGACATTGAGGAGTTTATTGAGCATTCGATTCCGGTAGAGCGAGAGATTTCTGATCTACTTCTGAACGATGCTGTGGTGCCTGATCTTTCGAGGCTTCGTTCAAATCGGCCCGCAAAAGGCAAAGGTGGTAGAGGCAAGCCTGCAAGACCGGTCAAGCCACATAGCAAGAAAGTTGCTCCTGAGCGCCGAGAGAAGCATAAAGAAGACGATGCAAGGCCGGTAAAGACGAGGGCTGATAAGCCAAAGGTTCCTCATAGCGAGAGTCCAGAAGCGCTTGATTTAGCAAGATTAGCTGAACTGGAGAAACGTCAAGAGCGTGCCACTCATCAGGTAAGTGTTCCATTGCGAGGCAGGCGTGGTAATGAGATTCCTGCGGTCGGCTAATCTTTGGTTAAGTGAGAGTGCCTAGGTCGAGGTAAGATCTAAGTCTTGGAGCACCTTTTATTAAGCCATAATGAGCAGTGAACAAGCCTCAAAACCGGATCAAAAAAATCGAACCGCACTGCTGTTAAGCGGTGGCGGTGCTCGAGCTGCCTATCAAGTTGGGGTGTTAAAAGCGATCGCAGAGATAGTTCCTGAGGGTAGCCCCAACCCCTTTCCTATTTTGTGCGGTACTTCTGCGGGATCTATAAATACCGTTGCAATGGCCTCCAACGCAGGCAATTTTCATGTTGGTGTCGATCGCATCATTCAAGTATGGTCTAACTTTGAACTTTCCCGTGTATTTTACTCAGACGCGAAGAATCTCGCTAAGCGGATTGTTGCTTGGGCTTGGTCACATATCGGTTTTGGGCGGTGGCACAAAGGGCCTTCCTCTTTACTCGACAATCAACCGCTGAGAGAGTTGCTCGGTGATTATATAGACTTCAAAAAAATAGATCGGTCAATTGAAAATGGCGATCTACACGCTTACTCTTTGACTTCTTGTAGCTATACCTCTGGTGAGTCGGTCTCTTTTTTCGATGGGCAGAGGGATATTCAGGAATGGAGCCGTACCCACCGAAGTGGTCGTCGCTCCAAGATGCAAATTGATCACTTGATGGCATCGTCAGCAATCCCGGTGGTTTTTCCATCGGTACAGATAGACGATGAACACTTTGGTGATGGATCAATGCGGCAAATTTCACCAATTAGTCCAGCCGTACATTTGGGGGCAAATAAAATATTCATTATCGGGTTGCGAATGGAAGCAAAACTAGGCTTGCATGAACCACCCGAACATCGCCCCACTCTAGGCCAAATATCGGGTTATGTGCTTGATACTTTGTTTTTAAACAGCTTGTTCGCTGACGTCGAAAGGCTGGAACGCATTAACGCCATGTTAGAAGCGCCCAATTCGGGGGTAGAAAATTTAAAGATAATCCAGCATCTGATAGTTAGTCCGTCAGAAGATATTGCGGATATAGCAAAGAAACACTATAAGAGATTACCTCTGAGCTTCCGTGTTGCCCTCACATTCCTTGGATTAAGTAGAGGAAATAGCCGTCGCTTTCTGAGTTATTTGATGTTTCTGGAATGTTTTTGCCAAGAGTTAATTAATCTCGGATACAAGGACGCGATGGTTCAAAAGCATGAGATACGGGCGTTTCTAGAGCTTTGACTTCTCAGGCTTGGTGCCTTCTAGTCTGCACTGATAATATTTTCATTGGGCCTGTCCTTGGCTTTAGAGTTTCGCTTGATTGAATCTTTATAATTCTGAAAATACCGCTAAATCTCCTCAAACAGCGCTAGCAAATTGGCCTGTGACTGCCAATTCTTTAGGAACCTTTTCTTATCTTTGGCATGCGATGTGTACCAACTCCATAAGTTCCGATGCTTGCGTGCCGCATCTAAATCAATAAAGTACAATTCGCCATCAACCCATAATAAATTACTGGCTTTCATGTCGCCGTGGGTAAGCTTGTGAGTGCGCATGGTGCTGAACGAAGCGCGTACTGCTGCCTGAACTTTCTGTTGCTCTGAATCCGACATGCGGGGTAGGGCAGTGATTAATTCCTCGCCTATTAGGAATCTGTTGGCAAAATACGCATGGCTTCGAACCGGGCCAAAGCGTTTTTCGTACATCAATATTGGTTCCGACACATTTAGTCCGGCACGCTGAAAATGATAGCTCATCGACCAACAGCGACGTGCCCTAGAGCCTCGAAAAGCTCGTTTAAACTTATGCCATTGATTACGCGCGTTATAGCGTTTTAAAACTAGAACGTTGCCACTAATTTCCAATTTTGCAACGGTGGTTGTTTGATCATGCTTAAAGGCTGCTTCTATATTTTCAAGTTCGCGATCAAGCGCATGATGCTGCGCATCTATGTGTTTGACATAGTTAGCTGCGATCCAGTAATGATGGCGCAATTCGCTTACTCGTACTATTTCTTGGTTGGACCAGCTTCTATTCATTGTGATGGCGCGTTCTGTTTAATGTCAGATTTGGTCGACTGAATTGTTGTTAATTAGAGGTGAAAATCCGGCGTATTGAATCGGATTAAGCAATAGTCAATTATTTTTAAGCTAGGGGTTTTTACTCACTAATCCCTATTTACCGGCAAGGTCTTGTGAGTCAGTTTTATTTTTAGCAATTGTCGTTGCTGCATGCTCTATCCTTAGTTCCTCTTTGACCTTCGCTTTTCTGCGTTCAGAGGCGTAGAGCTTGTTGCCACGGCTAACAACTTTCTTCCAAAAAGAGGCTTCGGTGCTGAGTATTTCTCTAAGAGGTTTGCCGCGGTAAACTTTTACAAAACGCAGCAAATCACGTTTAGTCAAGCCGATGTCCTTGCTTGAATAATACAAACCGGCGATATCTTTGACTGCCCAGCGCTCTGGGGTTTTGCGACGCATTTGCAAACGGTGTAAATCAATCAGATAGAGTTTACTTTTAGCTGAAACCTGATCGTCCTCACCAAAGTGCGCATCCAATAAGAAATGGCAGAGATAGAAATCGCGATGATTAGCCCCATTTTCATGGATTACTCGAGCAGTTTCGATAATTTTATTGAGAATCCAGCGCTTGAGTCTAACTTCCTTTAGGGTTCGAGGCGGCTCATGCTTCCACTTTACACAATAGTCTTCGAGGCTAGTCTCGGTTGGTAGCGCTTCGGTAACAATAAAAGAGTGTTTGGTAGCTGGATTACGTCCACGAATGCCGTAAGCCGCTACTGCCATAGTATCAATCTCTAAATCATTTAGACGATGTACTCCGTGCCACTCGTTTAAGGCACCAACTACAGGCGCACGCAAATAACTTAGATTTTTAACAATCTCCCCCCAACCAACCCCAGTGTGCATCTTTAGAAAATAGTCCTTGCTACCGCGAGTAAAGCGCAAGGTACGTCGGCCAAGTGCCTCGCGGTAAACCTTTCCTTCGATGTTCATCATTTGATAAAAAGAATCTTCGCCCCCCAATTCCTGACGTAGTTCATTATTTATATACAGAGACTCGTCTGGTTTCTTTCTCTCATCTGCGGCCAGGTATAAGTTTCGCTGAGCGCAAGTTTGCTCAATAAAGTCTACAGCGCGTTGTGGCATGACATACAGTGATGGATTTTGACCATACTTTAAGCCATTTTCTCGCCATAGTTCTTTTTCCTCTGACAGCAGCATTTCATGCAGCTTACTATTCAGTTCATCTTGTGTGAATCGTTTACGTAATACGTAGCCGGCTTCGGCCAGTTTAATATGCGGCGCATAACCGCACACTGGCGTAGCTAATACTGGCAGGCCAGAGACGATCGCTTCTAGCAAAACACCACCGGTGGTTTCTGCGTATGCAGGGTGCAGTAACATATCACCTGCTTTCATTAGTGCTGGTACGTCCTTGCGCCCGCCAAGAAAAGATACTCTGTCGGATATAGCCAATCTCTTAGCTTGGCGTTGAAACTGATCTATTTTGTCTTGTCCGACCACAAATAACTTGGTTTTCGCAAGTAATTCAGGGGGAAGCGCTGAGATTGCAATGATGGCGCGATCCAAGCCTTTGGTATTAAAGCCCGATCCGATCAGTAATACTAGGTTTTCATCACCAGCAATGCCCAATGACTTACGCAAGTCGTCTCTGCTCGGCAGGTTTTCTAAATTGGCCCAGCGCGCCTTTTCCAATGTTGGCGGCAAGCACAAAAACCGTGAATCTTGGGTTAGGTAGTATTGTTGGTAGATGGCTTTTTCGCGATCAGAAAGTGACAGAATGTTGGTCCGGGAGCCAGCTTCAAATACTCCGCGTTCAAAGCTTGATAAGTAAATAAAGCGAGGCGTGAGCCGGTAAAATATCGAGTAGCGCAAAAACGATCTACCGACATAACAGTAGTCGCCACAATAGTAGATATCCAAGCCTGGGATCTTATTGAAACCAACGATCACATCATAGTTTTTACCAGTCAGATACTTGGTCAGATTTTTATTGAAGGATCCAGCTCTGGTATGGTTGGTTAAGCCAAAGTGCTTAACGATTACAACTTCAACGCCTGCTGGAATGTCGCCTTCCCAGCTGCCAGTATAGACAGTTGCTTTGTGTCCGCGTTGAATGCATTCATTGGCGATACGCAGCATGTCGAGCGACAAGCCACTATAAGGGAAGTGTTTATATAAACAAAAAGCGAAATGCATACTAGAAAATATTATTAGTTGGTTTAGAGCGACAAGCTCAGGAAATCTTGCTCACTGCGGCTAGTAAAACTAGCAGTATGTTAAGCAAATAAAAACGGGCAATCGAAAACTCGTTTACTTCGGTCCCGACTCTGCAAATGAGTCATAATTATACGCCTAAAAATAACTCAGATTAGATAATTTGTTCAGTCAACGCAGCCCAGATTCTCGCTGCAGAAATGGTTGCGTAACAGGGAGGAGTCGTTTGAACCTGATTTAACTTGTCGCATTGCTTGAGAAAGCAGGGCGAACAAGCGTAGTCGGTTTGCAACAGACGTGAACAATCTCCTATGGCACCGGTTAACTTAGCATCGGTCGCACCATATACCGAAACCGTAGCTATCCCGAGTCCTGCCGCCAGATGCCCTAGCCCTGTATCGACGGCAATCGCACCGCTAGCGCTACTTAATTGGCTGGCTAATTCACTTAAGGCTAGTTTTGGTAAAACGGTTATAGCACTGCGCTGATCTGCTATTTGTTCCGCACGTATTTTCTCTTTTGGGCTACCCCAGCTGATTTTGATTTGATAGCCTTGGCCAAGTGCCAAGTCGCTTAATTCACGCCAAATTGAGTCGGGAATATGCTTGCTGTCCCAAGTTGTGCTGGGAAAGAAGAAAATGGTAGATAGTTCAGGGTTGTCTGCTGGCTGTGTGCTGGGTCTTTCCACGTTGATCGAATAGTTAGCTTTGCTTGTTGGCACGGGGTAATTAAACCCGTAGGCAAATAATTGTCGAAGCCGATCAATGGCGTGCAGATTTTTAGCGATATCGATATCGAAGTGGTAGAAGCGTGCAGCGGGTCTTTCCTTAATTGAATCAGCACTAAAGCCGATTCGTTTTCCGTTGCGTTTGAGTTTCGCTAAATAGGCCAACCCAGCGCTCTTTATTAGACCTTGCGCATCAATAACTATGTCATACGATTCGGTTCTAAGTAACTTCATGAAGTTATAGAACTCCTTCAAATTTGCCAAGCTCAGGCTTCTCCACCGACGTGTCGAAACGGGTATGACTCGGCTTACGCTGGGGTGAAAGAGTGGTATATCGCTGAAACTGTCCTCGATCATCCAGTCAATTTCCACTAATGGGCAATTCTCTACTAGGTCGCTAATAGCTGGTAATACATGCAGGGTGTCACCCATTGAAGTTAGTTTGACCACCAATATGCGTAATTTTTGATCTGTTAATGGAGCAGTCAAAGCAGTTGCGACGCCTGAATCTGAACTAGATCAACCCCTAATTGATTTAAGCAGTTTAAGTGGCCAAGCGGACATTCGCGCTTGAAACAGGGGCTGCATTCTAAATCGATTCGAGCGATTCTATGGTTTTCACTTAAAGGCGGTGTATGTCCAGGATCGGTAGAGCCGTAGATTGCCACCAAAGGTTTTTGTAGAGCGGCGGCAATATGCATTAAACCAGAATCATTACTGACCACTAGAGAGGCACAAGAGATTAGGTCAATGGCTTCAGGAAGAGAGGTTTGCCCAGCTAGAATCTGGCAACGCCCTTGAGTGTGTGTATCAATCTCCTTGCAGGTAGTCAAATCATTATCAGATCCCATTAACCAAACTTGCCAGCCAAGTGAAAGATAGTGATGTGCTAGAGCCCCATAGTGTCCAGAGGGCCATTTTTTTGAAGCACCAAATTCAGCGCCAGGGCACAACACCAAGCAAGACGAGTCTAAGTTTAGTTGATGTTTTTTGAGAACAGAGCTGACTTGTAAAGCGCTCACTTTCAATTGAGGTGCTGGTATTGACGCAAGCTCGCGACAATCAGCTTGGGCATTCAAGCCTAGGGCCAGGAACCGTTGCACGGTCATCGGCAATTGAGTTTTATCCAACTTACGAATATCGTTTAATAAGCCCCAACGCTGTTCGCCGCGAAATCCCGTGCGTTGGGGAATTCCGGCAATTGCCGGTACCAGTGCTGACTTTAGAGAGTTTGGCAAAACGATGGCGTGGGTATATTGTTTGCTGCGTAATTGTCTACCCAGGCGAATCCGCTCTCCTAGACTTAATTTGCCATGATTGAAGTTAGCGCTGACTAATTCACTAACTTCAGGCATGCGATTAATTAATGCAGCAGTCCAAGCGGGTGCTAAAACATCGATACTGGAGTCCGGCTGTCTTCGTTTAATATCAATAAACAAACTTTGCGCCATTACCATATCGCCGACCCAAGATGGGCCGATAATAAGATATTTGCGAACTTGGGCTGGATTCTGCTGTGACATTACAAAGGTGAATTTATCGCGGAGCTGTTGATCTTGAATATGAGAAGCAGTTCTGCAATTGGCTAGATATACGTTAGCCAGTCTTGTCGGTTTGGGTCTTTGCCGTTGACCACATCAAAGTAACGTTGCTGAATCTCTTTGGTTATCGGACCACAAGATCCGTCACCTATTTCGCGATCATCGAGTTCTCTAATCGGAGTTACCTCGGCCGCTGTACCCGTAAAGAAGGCTTCGTCGGCTGTGTAAATTTCATCTCGCGTTATCTGCTTCTCAATCACCTCAAGGCCCATGTCACTGGCCATCACTTCGACGATACTATCTCGAGTAATACCTTCCAATGCTGAGGTTAGAGACGGAGTAAAAACTTTGCCTCTACGTACGATGAAAATGTTCTCGCCACTGCCTTCAGCTACATAGCCATTGGTGTCTAACATTAATGCTTCGTCGTAACCTGCGTTTTCGGCTTCTTGTAAAGCCATGATCGAATTGGTGTAGTGGCCATTGGTTTTAGCTTTGGACATGGTGCTATTTACGTGATGACGATTGAATGACGAGGTCTTGACCCGAATACCATTTTCCAAAGCACCTTCACCAAGATACGTTCCCCATTCCCAAGCTGCGATGCTTAAATGAACCTTGAGGCCCTTTGCATGCAGGCCCATTGCTTCAGAGCCGTAAAATGCCATGGGTCTCAGGTATGCTGACTTGAGTTCGTTTTTGGCGACACAATCAATTTGTGCCTGACTGATAACCTCGCTGGAAAATGGAATCTTCATACCCATAATCTTGGCTGATTGCTGTAAGCGTTCGGTGTGGCGATCTAAACGGAAAATAGCCGGTCCACGATCGGTTGCGTAAGCACGCACACCCTCAAAAACACCTACTCCGTAATGTAAAGTATGCGTCAATACATGTACTTTGGCCTCGCGCCAATCCACAAACTCACCGTCCATCCAGATGTAACCATCACGATCATCAAAGCTCATTATTGTTCTCCACAACTCTTGCTTACCAACTGTCGGCTTGCCACAGTCGGTTTTTATTAAATTTTATAGGTATCAACCGCATACAATGGCCAACACGAAAGACGGCTTATTATAAAGCCTTGTAGTTTCAGTTAGCAGTGTTTTTTATAAGGTTCAGGGCGCTAGTTTCAATTTTAGGGTTGTTATTGTTAAGTAACTTGTGGCTTACATTGACGATTGATTGAATCCAGTAAGTCGTCCTGCTCCGTGCCTTTTAATGATTGCCTAACCGGGTCGGTTCTAGGGTGACAGTGCAGGCCCATCGGCATCCGTAATGGCGCAAACTCGTATTCCACTGAACCATCCTTACTAACCCGACCAATCGCCATTTTTGAATAATCAATATCGTTTACCAACAAGTCTTGATGCCCCAGACCTTGGCCGACAATTATGCTATCGATTCCTTGAAATTGCTTGCGATGAAAAATATGAATATGGCCGCTCAGCATACTCTGTACCTTGGCCTCTTTAAGGGCACCGATTAACCAATCTCGTTCACCAATGCTACCTATATCGTGATCACTATTTGGTTGCGGATCATAAAGAGGCCGATGAGTAAAAACGACGGTATGTTTTACGGCATCGGTTTGTAAGGCCATTTGCTGCAAGATGTGGCCTCGTGAGCCCGCACCATAGGGTAAGTGGTTAGCTGCAGTATCAAGATTGGCAAATCGTGTTTTCCCGATCTGAAAAACATTGTTAAAAGGCCCTATGTCTTCTAAAAATTGTTGATAAATAGGGCCTGAGTCATGAAAGTCATGGTTTCCAATGCTGACGTAAACAGGCAGAGGAGCACTATTGAATAGTTTAATCGAATTAGCGTAGTCGCTCGATTGATAGTTAAAATCACCCAAATGCAAAAGAAATTGGGCGCTAAGGCTTTTGGCTCTTTGAATGCACCAGGCCAATTCGCTTTGTCCCCCGGTGTCGCCAATCGCAGCAAAACTGTAACTTGTTTGCGAGGGTAATTTCCATTCAATGGTCAACGGCTCGGCGCTGTCTAAGGTCAGTTCTAAAATTCGATTAATGCCATCGATTGATTCTATGGCTGACGATGGCCTACCTTGGACTATGTTTAATCGCGTTTCTTGAGCAACGTTGTTAACCGAGATTCTCAGTTTTGATTTGTTGTTTGCTGTTATGCGCAACGCAGGTTCAGGTGCGTATGCTCTAAATGAATAGTCGACTTGTTCAGCAACTTGAGTAGCACTTTGAATCAGTTCGGAAACTTCTATATCTACTTGGCCGGAAGCAAAATTTGTGGCTAATGGTTTGGGCTCCCATCGCAGTGGTGGAATACGAATGCCTCTAGTATAGCTATAGCCAGCAAGGCCTAGTACTGCCAAGCTTGTAATGCTGATGAATGATCTTCTATTGATGATGTCGCTGACCTAATTTATCGGCAAAATTGTTTTGGGTTCCAAGCTTACTCAATATCAAAATTATAGGATGTAGAGTGGATTTTTGAGTAATGATCTTTATCGACTATGATCGATTTTACTGGATAACCATACTTGAACGCTAGAGTTTGGCGCATCGTATCTTCTTTCCAATTCTTTTTGGAGCCTATTAACACTACGTAATCGAAAGTTTTGATTTCTCCAGTCGACATGAATAATTCCATGATATCAATTGAATACAGGCGATCCAAGTCTTCTGGACCTTCGCGCCGTGAGTAGTATGCCAACAACTTATTGTTGGTATAAATTCGAGCATCCTTGGGTAGATTTTCATCAATCCATCGACCGGTTTGTTTGATAAATACTTTATCGGTTTTAACATTCAAACCCTCAACCGAAACCAGTGTCAAGACTATCAAAGCAAACCACGTACCAAGTTTTTCTGAAATCTTACCGTTTTTAGCGAGAACGATTAGCCGATCAATCGTAAATGGTGCCAGAATCAATAATGTTAGCACCGACGCCATGGTATAGCGGCTCACCAAGAAACTATTGAAAAGACTAAATCCAAGTAGCATCAATAAATTGGTGGCCAGATAAATCAGCCATATTTTGCGCTGTAGTGGATCGCGTAATACGGGCATTTTTAAAAAGGCGAATACAGAAAAAATAGCAAAGAAAACCGCCATCCTACGAATTAATTCATAGCTAACGTCGCCTATATTGGTCAGTAGTAGACCGGCCAAGCCAACTAAACTCAATTGCTCCTGACCCAAGCCGTTTTGGATGTTCGCCATGAACAGGTCACTTAAACCTTGAATGTCCTGGCCTGCATTTCTGGCCATCTCCACTGAATCCATGTACTTGTCATTAACGTACCAAAACAATAGTGCCATCGATAAAATCGCTAGCAGACCTGACAATAGTGTCAAAATGGTTTTTCGGTGGGGAATACTGGTAGCGCCAAATAGAAACAGAAAATAAGGTGCGATCAAAATGAACACAATGCCTTCAAACCGAAACAGACTGCTGAGCCCAGCGAACACGATCCATCCTATCAAATGCCTTTTATCGGTTGTCACACAAAAACGTAGCACGAAATAAAGAGACCACAAATAGCAACTTAAGTAACCGAAATCACGGATGATGAAAGAACGATATTTACTGATACTAGGAAACAGTAGTATCACCAATACTGCAATCGCAATGATGCGCCGATTGTTGTTCGAAAGCTCTGAAACTATGCAGACAAACGCCAAGGTCAGAGACGTCACAAGCAGCGTATTTAACGCAAGGGCGGCAGTTTCAATATCCAGCATCAGCAGTTTTGCCGCGCCGGCGATAAATAAGGAATAGAACGGCCAGCTATAAAACTCAAACGCATCCCGGACCCGACCATCTAAAAAAAGCTGAGCTACCTTCAGATAGGTAACGCCATCAAAATTAATCACAGGGTCTAGATACAGACACCACGCAGATATGACAATATTTGCCAGTATCATGTACATGACTAGTAATGGACGGTCGCGATAAAGCTGGTACATTTCAGTTGAGCGTAGTTTGTTTTTTTGGTTTATTCAACGACAGCGTTAATTATGTTAAAGCGCGGCAACAGTGAACCAAAACGTAAGATGGGTTATTATGACTATTCTGAGGTTGGCTAGATTTTCGATAAACGTTTCGACTAACTAGCAGATAAATTGCGGCCTTTTCATAGTGGCAAATTGAACGATTAATTCGATCAGCCTAAGCACACAAATACTACCATAATTTTGGGCAGTACTATCACTTGAGCAAAGAGGCTTTTGATGAAAAAAATTCTAATTACCGGCGGCGCAGGCTACATTGGCAGTCACACTGTGGTTGAGTTGTTGGAAGCTGGTTTGGCTGTTGTGGTTATCGACAATCTCTCAAACAGTTCGCCAGATGTATTTGCTCGGATCAAGAAAGTTACTGGTCTTGAGCCGGAATTCGTAGAGGCTGATATTACAGACGAAGAAGCGTTAGCAAGTCTTTTTAACAAGCACCAATTTGATTCGGTAATTCATTTTGCAGGCTTAAAAGCGGTCGGGGAATCTGTACAACAACCGCTTTTATACTATCGAAACAATGTGCAAGGTGCCTTGAGCTTATTTAAGGTCATGGCTGAGCAGCAGTGTTTTCGCTTGGTGTTTAGTTCATCGGCTACCGTTTACGGCGACCCTGAAAGCACACCGATCACGGAAAATTTTCCCTTGTCAGCGACCAATCCCTATGGCCAATCAAAGCTAATGATTGAGAACATATTGAATGATTTAAGCCATGCTGATTCGCGGTGGCAAATTTCTATTCTGCGCTACTTTAACCCAGTGTCGGCTCACCCCAGTGGCTTGATCGGCGAAAATCCGAACGGAATACCCAATAATCTGTTGCCCTATATCGCACAGGTTGCGGTGGGGAAATTGCAACAACTGTCTGTGTATGGAAATGATTATCCGACCCATGATGGCACTGGTGTAAGAGATTATCTGCATGTGGTTGACCTTGCCAGAGCCCATTTAAAGGCTTTGCAGCACCTGTCTCCAGAGCACGGCTGTCAAGCCTACAATATCGGCACCGGTCAGGGTTATTCGGTGCTCGAGATGATTGCTGCGTTTGAAGCGGCCAGCGCGACGACGATTAAGTATCAGGTTGAAGCTCGCAGAACCGGAGACATAGCAACATGCTTTGCAAATGCAGATAAAGCTCAGCAAACGTTGGGTTGGAAAGCACAATATGGCATCGAGCAGATGATGCAAGACCTGTGGAAATGGCAGTCTAACAACCCCAATGGATATCAATAGAGAGCGTTTAAGTAAATCATTCCAAGGGTTGATCAAAACGTGCTCTTAATCGATCTTTACCAGATCAGGGTTCAATACTCAGTTTCACTCTTCTTCGGCCTGTGATCTGACGCTAGTATTAGGTAAATCGTCGGCAGCACTAAGAGCGTGAATACGGTTCCGACGATCATCCCAGCTACTAGTATTATACCAATACTGTTTCGCGCTTGCGCCCCGGCGCCACTCACCAATACTAATGGAAAGTGTCCGAAAACGGTGGCCGCCGTGGTCATTAATACAGGCCGCAATCGTGTCTGTGCTGCAAGCGTTATCGCCTCGAGTTTGTCCGAGCCCTGCTTTTGCAAATGATTGGCAAACTCGACAATTAGAATGCCGTTCTTGGCAATTAAACCAACTAACGTAATTAAGCCCACCTGGGAATAAATATTGACGGTTGTGAAGCTCATAAAAACAAACATCATGGCGCCGGCCAGAGCCAGTGGCACAGAGCCAAGCAACACCACCAGCGGGTCGCGAAAGCTGTTGAACTGTACTGCCAGCACCAGAAAAACAAAGATCAAGGCAATCACCAACACACCTTCTAGCGTATTGCCCTCAAGTCGTATCTGGCGAGACTCGCCAGAATAGTCAATGTTATAACTGGGCGGTAAGATTTTATTAGCTGCCTGTTCTAGTGCGGCCAGCCCCTGTTCTTTGGTAGTACCGGGAATAACTTCACCGAATACGCGAAATGCGTTCTTGCGCTGAAACTTGCTGAGGGTGCGTGGCGCTGTTTCAATGTCCATTTGCGCAATAGCGCGAAGCGGAATTAAATCACCTGCTGGTGTGCGAATTTTTAAATCCAGCACAGCGTCAGGACTCAGTGTCCTGGCGTCTTCCACCATTGCTATTACCCGGTAGGCGCGCCCATCCTGGTCGTAGCGGTTTACAAAGTTTCCGGATAAAAGCGCATTAAGCTGGCGGCTTACGCTGGCCAGATCCATGCCGAGGTCGGCTATACGGTCACGGTCCAAGCGAAAACGCGCCTGTGGCAGATCGATTTTGAGGTCGGTGTCAGCAAACAAAAAATTGCCACTGTTCTGCGCCGCGGCCACCAGTTTATCAGCGTAGCTTTTCATCTCTAAATACGGATCTGTGCTCAATACCACCATTTCAACAGAGAAATTGCCAGCGGTGGGGAGTGCCGATTCAAGCACCGGAAAAGCTTTAACACCAGGTATCTGCGAAAGCAATGAAAACGCTTCCCAGAACATGTCCTGCACACTCTCCTCGCGCTTATTCAGGGGTACAAACTGCACACCGCCAAAACCCCCTTGGGGGGAGACGACTTGCCACATCATTTGGGCACCATCGAGCTTGAGCATCGACTCAACAACTTCATCCATTTGTTTGGTGGTATATTTAAGAGAGGCTTCCGGTGCGGATGTCACAACCACGTTGATGCTCGACTGATCTTCAGTTGGTGCCAACTCTTTGAGTGAAAAAAGATAAAACGGTACTGTTAACAGGCTGACAAACACCGCTAGCACCAGCACCTGATGTTTATAGCCTATGGTGTACATCAACACTGCGCTGTAACGTGCTTTGATCGATTCAAAAACAGCGTTTACCTTTAAGGTGAATTTGCCTTCCTCACCTCCTTCGGGGCAGGCGTAAGCGCTCATTATCGGTGACAAGGTCACTGCCACGATGCCAGAAATGATGACGGCGACAGACAGGGTGAAGGCAAACTCTTTAAACAGCGCCCCAGTCAGACCCGAAAGCAAACCAATCGGCGCGTAAACGGCGGCCAGGGTTATGGTCATGGTGATAATTGGTGTCAGTAACTGCCGCGAACTGGCGAGGGCAGCCTCTAAGCGAGTCATACCCATACGCATATGGCGAGCGACATTTTCAACCACCACAATGGCATCGTCCACCACCAACCCAACCGAGAGCACGATAGCCAATACAGTTAAAAGATTCAGAGTGAAACCCATTAAAGTCATAGCAGCCACCGCACCCAACAATGAAATAGGGATAGTGATAAGCGGCACCATTGCGGTTCTGATCGAGCCCATCATTACCAGCACCACCAAACCAACCAACAGAATAGTCTCGGCTAGGGTAATAAAAATTTCTCTTAAGGCACTGCGCATATACAGCGTGCCATCGAAGCCATCGGTGATGCTTAGGCCTTTTGGCAAGTTTGCATTAATATCTTCCAACATCACGTAAAGGCGGTCACCAATTTCTATTTCATTGGCACCTGGCAAAGGCCACACCGCGATGTACAGCACGGTGTCTTTGCTGGAACGGGCATTAACCTCACCTTCGTCTTCGCCAACGCTGATCGAGGCAATGTCACTCAGGCGGATTTGGGTGCCATTGACTTGTTTAACGACTAAACGCTCAAAATCTTCAACCGTGCTCAGGGAGGTGTCGGTTAGTAAGCCAATACGTTGCGCGTCGTTTTCACTTTTTCCCACAGTGGCAATTAAGTTATTCGCGCGCAGGGCGCTGACAACTTCGTCAGCAGCCAGATCATAAGCCGCTAGTTTAAAAGGGTCTATCCAAACCCGCATAGCGGGCGGACGACCGCCGGACAGATCAATGCGCTGAACACCGGGAATTGCGGTGAGCGTGGGTGTGACATTGCGTGAGAGATAATCGGTTGCTTCAAGGCGAGAGATTTCAGCGACATCTTCATCGTAATTAACGGTCAGGTAGAAAATCGCAAATGGTCTATCGGCTCTAACTACTTCTACCAAAGGGTCCTGAGCGCCTTCTGGTAATTCAACGCGGATTTGGTCGAGTCGGGATGACAATTCCGCCAATGCGCGGGTGCTGTCTTCGTTTAGCTGCAACCACACGTTCACAATACTAACACCCAGCGTGGTGCTTGAATCGACGTAGTCAACACCCGGTACAGACGACGCCGCGCGTTCGATTGGTTCGGTAATGTAGCCTTGCACTACTTCGGCTGGGGCACCAATATAGGGAGTGGTGATTTGTAGTGAAGTGCTGGCGATTTTAGGGAACTGCAAAATTGGCAAATCGAATGCCGCGCGAATACCAACCAGAAGAATCGCCAGGGATAGCACGATGGCAAGCACTGGACGGGTTGAAAATATATCCATCATGGATACTTTCTGTGCTTCTACCGCCATGCCGCTGATAGGCTGTTGACTGTGCTTAGTTGCCACTATCGATTCCAGTCGGCGCAACTGTTTGCTGTGCTTCGCGTGACTTAAACTCACTCTGTTGTTGTGCTTTTGCCTTATGCACCAGTAAGCCTTCGCGCAATTTGAATGAACCGGTCGTTGCAACAACATCTCCAGCTTGTAAACCACTACCTATTATTGAATCGTAGCCTTGTTTGGCAAGTACGGTTATCGGCCTGCGACTCGCCCGCCACTGGTTGGTTTTGTCTTTATTCAGCGCAAAGACATACGCACCAAAGGCATTGAGGCGCACAGCCGTGTTTGGTAAACGCACAATCTTGCGCACGATGGCTACCGGCGCAAACACATTTACGATGTGGCCCGGCTTAAGCAAGCGCTTGGTATTATCGAACACTGCTCTCACTTTGAGGCTGCGCGATTGACTGGAGATCGATGGCTCCACTGCTAAAATGGTGGCACTAAGCCGGTCACCACTAAACTGTGGCGCCTCAACCAAAACAAGCGTTTTCGAAGACAATCCGGAATGCTTTTGTGGCACCGAAAAATCAATCCAAAGAGTATCCAAATCGCCGACTAAATCAGCGATTACGGTATTCGAGGGAATAAACTCACCTACTTCAAAATCATGCAGACCTGCAAACCCGTCAAATGGTGCGACCACGCTTTTGTTGGCGATAGCCTCTTTGACCGATGCCCGCTGACCTTGCGCAACTGCCAACTCCGCCGCGGCTCTATCAGCGTCCTGTTGGCTAACCGCTTGCCTGTTGCGTAAACCCGAGATTCGCTGCAAATCTAACTGAGCCAGTTTAATTTGTGGTGCAATTGCTTCCAAGCTGGCTTGCTCCTCGCCGATATCCAATTGCAGAAGTATGTCGCCGGCTTCGACTTCGCCTCCGGCTTGAAATCCAATCTTAGCGATAACGCCTTCAATCTCATTGCGCAACACTACCTCGCGGCTGGCTCGAACCTCGCCAATCACGGATATTTGCGCCTGCCAGGCGCTGAATTCAACAGTTTGAATCTCAACTGTTTCACTGGGTTCGGGGAATGATTCGCCAAACGCAATGGCGGCTCGAATTTGGATAAATTTAATGAAGCCGAGCACGACAACTATTCCAACACAAATGGCGACAACAATTAGCCAGGGTTTCAAGCGCATTATTTTTTGATTCCAGTCTAAGATGGCCTCCAATGATAACCTTCATTCCAGTGATCGCCTTGTGAAAAAGAGCGAAAGATATTTGAGCGATTTGAAATTAGCAATCAATGGCCGTTTTTGGATCGTTGAAATCATAAATCAAAGACTGGGCCTCTGAATGCATGTGGTTTAATCCATCGTGGGACAAAGCCCGAGCGAGCAAGTTGCAATAAATTATCGAGATTAAGAGGGGAGTAATCGGCAGATTACTCAAAGGAAATACGGATCATCGATGAGGCGAACGTTAGATGAATCAGCCCTGAGCCCAAGTGAGCTACCTGCAAAACAATTGTCGAAGTTGAGTGGGCCGGAATTGGCGGATTACTCAAAGGAAATACGGATCATCGATGAGGCGAACGTTAGATGAATCAGCCCTGAGCCCAAGTGAGCTACCTGCAAAACAATTGTCGAAGTTGAGTGGGCCGGAATTGGCGGATTACTCAAAG
>JBLHMH010000022.1:0-30500 GCA_047621785.1 Polaribacter sp.
TTACCTCGCACAGAATACCATTGCGCACGCTGTGGCGGCCATCAAGGACATATATTCAAGGATGGGCCAAAACCAACTGGCCTGCGGTATTGCAATAATGGTGTGGCTCTGAAATTCGTGCCTGCCTAGAAAATTTGATTGATTATGTTGTACACCAGCATCTGACAAACAATAGATACGTAGTCACGTCAAGCGCCGCGCGCTTTTCTGGCCGTTCTATTCAGCACTTGAAGCTCTTCAGTTAGAAGAGGGAAACGTCACTATGTTTAAAAAATTCAGTGCACAGTTCATTGTGGGAAAACGTTTTCAGCATAGCTTTTACAGAAATGGTACGCGCTGTATTGCACTAAGCAAGTAATTGATTGTCTTTGATATAGGCATTAAGACGAGGTAGAAGCTGAGCTACGCTAAGAACATCTTGCCAGGTATCGACGTCGTTCAAGCTTGATAAGGAAAAATGCTCTAACCCGTGTTTTGTCGCATTAGCTAGAGTGTCCGTATACACACTTTCTGTGCCCCAGGCTATGCGCTCGAATAGACCAGAACACGCTTGTGACAGCCCGATAAAGTAATAACCACCATCCTCACTGGGTGCGATCACATTTTTTTCTTGGCCTAGTAATTCATATGCCCGGGTCAGGGATGACGACAACACATGGGGCGCATCGCAGCCCAGTATTGCCGCAGGATAGCCATGTTCATCGAAGGTGTTGTGCATCTTCACGCCAAGGTCGCCTTCGCTTTGAAGGACCATGTCTAGAGAATAACGCCGTGCTATTGATTGCAAAAAATCATCTTCGAGGTCTAACCAGACTGACAGCTTAACGTCCCCGGGCCAGGAAACAACACACTTTTGCACCGTAGCTTCCAATAAAATTTTTGCAATATCGGCCGCTTGTTGCGCATTGCAATAGGGTTGTAAGCGCGTTTTTACTTTACCCGCTATTGGCGCTTTGGCAAACAAAAACAAAGGTATTTCGGAATCAGAACGATTCACTTGAAGCCTGATAAGTTACCTGCGTCTTCATCTTGTATCCTGGTATCGTTTAAGTAGTTTATGCGGCGAAACGCCAAAGAAGTACGCAAGCCGTAAGTACCACATGGTGATAACGGTTTGAATTAGGCCCCGAGTTTGCCAACGACGGGCGCTGGTGGTGGTACGCAACGAAGAGCAATATGGAACACAATGTCGTTTCAACATCTTACTAAGAGCGATATCCTCCATCAAAGGCAGATCTTGATAGCCGCCGATTGTGCTGAACAGTATTCGGTCAACAAAGATAGCCTGATCGCCCGTCGCAATACTGCTTAGCCGTGAACGAATATTCATAGACAGAGCAATTACCCGCATCGCTATTCGGCTTCGCTTTTCAGCTCGAAACGCGACATCAAACCTTCCCCATAAACTTTGTAGTTCGCGTGCTCGTAATACTTCTCGTTTTGCGCCAATCGGCAAAGTGCTATCTGCATGCAGAAACAACAGCATGTCACCATTTGCATGGTCTACACCAGCATTCATCTGCTTTGCTCTACCGGCTAAGGTTTGTATGAAAACCCGCCCTAGCTCTGGATCGTGCCAATTTTCTAATAGCCATGTTGCGCTGCCGTCTTTACTTCCACCATCGACAATAATAGTTTGATCGGCCGCGATAGAAGCCAAATGTTCGACCAACCCTGCAAGACCGTCGCGTTCATCCAACACCGGAACGATAACACTTAGCCTTCTTGGCACAAAGTCTGGCACTCTACGAACCTACTGAAGATCCAATAGTGGTTGGCTTCGTTTAAGCATTGCGTTTAGCGCCGATTCTAAGTCGAAGGGCATTGAGCTTAATAAAGCCTTCGGCGTCGGCCTGGTTATACGCGCCTTGGTCGTCTTCAAAGGTCGCGATGCGCTCATCAAACAAAGAGTCTGACTCTGATTTACGGCCCGAAATCGACACCGCCCCCTTGTATAGCTTGACACGCACTATGCCATTAACATGCTTTTGTGATGCATCGATCATCGTTTGCAGCATTTCACGCTCTGGACTCCACCAATAACCGTTATAGATAAGTTTTGCATAGCGAGGCATTAGTTCGTCTTTTAAATGTGTCACTTCCCGGTCAAGCGTTAACGATTCCATGGCTCGATGAGCCCTTAACATAATCGCGCCAGCAGGGGTTTCATAACAACCACGAGACTTCATGCCTACGTAGCGATTCTCTACGATGTCGTCACGCCCTATGCCGTGTGAGCCGCCCACTTTGTTCAACCACTCCATCACCGTTGCAGGTGACATTTTCTGACCATCGATCGCAGTGATATCACCATGAGTAAATTCGATTTCAACATATTGCGCTTGGTCAGGGGCTTGTTCTGGTGCCACAGTCCAACGCCACATACTATCTTCGGCTTCCGCCCAAGGGTCTTCAAGAATGCCGCCTTCATAAGAAATATGCAGTAAATTTGCATCCATGGAATAGAGAGATTTTCCATCCGCCTTCTTTTCGACGGAAATCGCATGCTGGTCTGCATACGCCAGAAGCTTGTCGCGTGAGTTCAGGTCCCACTCGCGCCACGGCGCGATAATTTGAATGTCTGGCCGTAGAGCGTACGCCCCCAATTCAAAACGAACTTGATCGTTACCTTTACCTGTGGCGCCGTGTGAAATAGCGTCTGCGCCGGTCTCGTTGGCAATTTCAATAAGGCGTTTGGCAATCAACGGTCGAGCTATGGCAGTGCCCAGTCGGTATTCCCCCTCATACACCGCGTTGGCACGCAGCATAGGATAGACATAATCAGCAGCGAACTCTTCGCGTAAATCGTCTATATAGATGCTGGTCACCCCCATAGCTTGCGCTTTGGCGCGGGCTGGCGCCACTTCTTCGCCCTGACCAATATCTGCCGTGAAGGTGACGACTTCGCAGCCGTACTCCTCTTGTAACCAATTCAGGATGATTGACGTATCTAAACCGCCTGAATAAGCGAGCACTACTTTGTTGATTTTAGACATTTAACTTAACCGGGATTGCATACGCGAATAATAGGTTGACGGCGTAGTGTCTTTGTTTACTCATACAAGGTCAATAGAGAAACGTTGAATCTAAGGTCAATCGTTCGGTGCATTTTTGATCAAAAAGGTGTATAAATTACTATTACTTTTTCTAAACTTATTTCGTTTCGCAGCGTTTTGTCGCCATTCAGGATAACTCGCTGTTTTTAAAGAGTCCCAGGCCTAATGTTTGGCTGTCGGAGTCTGACGATCGTAAAAGTTTTTCTTTATCACTAATAATATAATTAATAATTTTATAATGAGGTACGTCTAAAATGGAAATAATCGATTTTCTCGCACGCTGGGGACACCTACTATTTGGTATCACCTGGATCGGCATGTTGTACTACTTTAACTTTGTTCAAGGTGGTTACTTTAAAGAAGCTTCGCCTGAAGGGCTCGCCGATGCAAAAGCAAAATTAGCGCCTAGCGCTTTATGGTGGTTTCGCTGGGGCGCTATGTTCACCTTCATAACGGGCGTTTACTTATTGGCAACCTTGGGCGGCACTCTAGCTGGAAATGGTTATATTCTGATCGGCGCACTAATGGGTACATTTATGTTCCTAAACGTTTGGATTATTATTTGGCCCGCTCAACAAATCGTTCTCGGCATGAAAGAAGGTGATGGACCAGCAGCTGGTGCCAAGGCATTACTGGCTTCTCGCACAAATACTTTGTTCTCAGCGCCAATGGCATTTTTCATGCTGGCATCAGCACACAAGCAAGCAATGCCAACCGGTTTTTCGCTCGACAACGGCTTTCATATCGCGCTAGCAATTGTCGTGTTATTAGAGTTGAACGCGATATTCGGAAAGCAAGGCCCTATGGCCTCGGTTAAAGGTGTTATCCACTCTAGCCTTGCTCTAACCGCTGTACTTGCTTTGTCAATGAATTATCTATAACTGACTATCTTGCGCTGACTAAACGTTCAGCTTGACCTATTGAATGTAAGCAGCAAAAAGAGTTTTGTAAAATGAAAAGCGCCCTTAGGGGCGTTTTTCATTTTTAGCCGCTTAGGTTTACGTTTATCTCTGCTACCCGTGCCAGCAATTTTTTTAATAATTCTTTAACAACTATGAAAACTCAACACTTTCTCACACTGGATGATCTTCCATCTCAAACCCTCCAGGGTTTAATTGATCGCGCCATAGATTTAAAAGCGAGCACCAAGCGTGGCGAGCTTTATGAGCCGTTGAAGAATAGAAGCTTGGCGATGATTTTCAGTAAATCTTCTACTCGTACTCGGGTTTCATTTGAGGTTGGGATGCGCCAATTAGGCGGAAGCGCTATTAATTTAAATCCAAACGATACTCAAATAGGGCGCGGTGAATCTGTTGCAGATACCGCTAAAGTGATCTCCAGCATGGTGGATGGCATTATGATTCGCACGTCTGCGCACAGCCATATCGAAGAATTTGCCCACTATTCCGCTGTCCCAGTTATTAACGGCCTTACCGATGACTTCCACCCCTGTCAGTTACTTGCCGACCTGCAAACCTTATACGAATTAAGAGGGGACCTCAAAGGCTGTCGCGTGGCCTGGGTGGGCGATGGAAATAACGTCTGTCATTCTTGGATGAACGCTGCTCGGCTATTTGAGTTTTCATTGTCGATTGCTACTCCTGCCGGCTTCGAGCCATCTAAAATTGTTTCTAATACAAATTCTCAATACATCACAATTGGTTGCGACCCGAAAGCTACGGTAGAAAAGGCGGATGTGGTTGTCACAGACACATGGGCGAGCATGGGCCAAGAATCGGAGAAAGCTGAACGTCTATTAGCATTTAAAGGCTATTGCGTAGACGATAGCCTGATGGCCTTAGCCAGTCGCGATGCATTGTTTTTACATTGTCTTCCGGCTTACCGAGGCATGGAAGTAACTACGTCTGTGATAGAAGGACCACAAAGCGCCGTATTTCAGGAAGCAGAAAATAGACTGCATGCTCAGAAAGCGTTACTCGAATATCTGCTGGGCTAAGCAAGTCTTTTCCGGTGAGCTAGTAATCAGGTATTGGCCAATCGGTTTGGTACACCTATTCTGTACCGAGTTTGCCGACTTCACAACGCCGCAATTATCACAAGCGAGCAAAAGGCGTTGTCGATTAGTGGGGTTCATCAACGCAATCCATTGGTGGTTATGTATAGGAAAAAGGTCTAAATTCGTCATAACAAACTCCTCTACCAGTTGAGGAAACAACATTACGCTCTAAATACAGGCGGCGCATGTCACCTAGTAAATAATTTACATAATTTTACAATTAGTTGTTTGTCTGCTATTTGTGGTGTTTAAGGGTTTTTGGTAGCTGAAAATGTGTAACTCAGGTTCGGTCTACTTTGCTTAGCTGCATGTTCTCAAGAATGCTTTTCTTGATGAAAACATGATCAGGCCTTATATTGGATACTTCGCTATTAAAAGAATCAAACGTATGAATATTGAAAATCGTGCTATTTCCATATCCCTGATAACGCTGGCAACCATCAGTGTTTTTTACGTGTTGGTGATGGGCAAGGCCTTTCTAGTTCCTCTGGCGGTAGCGGTAATGATTTGGTATGTGATTAATGCTTTGAGTCGCACCTACGCAAAGTTGATTCCATGGTTGGATGGCCGCAACTGGATGACTACCTTAGCCGCTCTGGTAAGTATTGGATTATTTATCACCCTGGCGATAGACATGGTGCAAAACAATATCTCCGATGTAACCGCGGCGGCGCCTGGATACAAGGACAACATTATTCTGCTTTCGGAACGCATCACCGCTAATTCGCGAATCACAGAGTATCTGCCAAACATCCCAAAAATGGTCGAAAGCATTGAAGTGGTTCCTATCATCTCTAGTCTGGCAGATTTGTTTTTTAACATGATTGGGAATATCTTTTTGGTATTGCTTTACGTCCTATTTCTAATGTTGGAACAAGCTACCTTTACTAAAAAGATTTCTGCTATTTTCCCAGAGTCCTTTCGACGTCAGTCCATAATGAGCATTCTGTCTCACGCTCAAGAGGATATTCAAACCTACCTCTGGATCAAGACTGTTACTAGCACTTTAACCGGCGTCGTTAGCTACTTTATTCTTAAGTGGGTCGGTGTTGATTTTGCAGGGTTTTGGGCGTTTACTATTTTTCTTTTGAATTTCATCCCGACGGTAGGATCAATAATAGCGACATTATTTCCCGCGGTTTTGGCGCTAATTCAATTCGAAACTGTTTTTCAATTCATCGTTGTTTTGATGGCGGTTGGAGCAGTACAGATAGTCGTCGGTAATTTTTTAGAGCCTAAATTAATGGGCCGCTCTCTCAACGTTAGCCCCTTCGTTGTAATGCTTTCGCTGACTTTGTGGGGCAGCATCTGGGGAATTGCGGGTATGTTTTTGAGCGTTCCAATCACGGTCATGATGTTAATTGTATTCGCTCACTTTGAACGGACACGCTATTTGGCGATTCTATTATCTGGCGACGGTAGTTTGAAATTTGCCGAGGGCGTAACCCACGTCACACCAAGCAACTAATCCTTGCCCAAAAAGTTTTGCATTTCCAAATACAAAAAAGATGCGGTCCATGTTATCAGCAACAAACCGGTCAGCGATTCTATTCCGGTCAGATAACGCACTTGCCCAAGAGCTTGTATGTCCCCAAACCCTAAGGTTGTATAAGTTGTAAATGAAAAGTAAAAGCAATCTAACAGTCCTCCATTGAAATTGCCTTCAAAACTACCCCAACCTAATACGCTTACCATTAAAATATAGGCCAGAGAAAAAACCCATATTTCTAAGACATGGGCCAGCAGAGATCCCGCTACACCAACGACTATGCGGAAACGATGCTTGATTGCCAGGGTTGGCAACAGCCGCGTTAATCTATAAAGAAACTCGTAGTGAATTAATACTGCGATGGCAACGACCACACAGTTTACAATTGTAACAGCGAGCAAATTCTTATCACTTTTAGAGATGGTTTTTACTGCCTTATGTTAAAGATTGGCTATTTAGTCAAGGGTAATTTTATTTAGCTCTTCAGGTTCCGCTTGCTGCGTTTTTTGAAATAACACGAGACCTTTAATCAGGTTAAACGCTTCGTTTAATTGATAATCTCTATCGAGAGTTTCATCAACCTCTATGATCCTTTTGCTTTGCATCGGCTTATTCTCGTTCTCTAAATGACCAGGTAGATCATTCTCCTTAACCCTAGAAAAGGATTGGGCTTTGGCTTTAAACTCTCTGTATTGCACTCGGACATCGGGCACAATTCCAGCCGCTTGGATAGACCGCCCGCTTGGAGTGTAATATCTAGCTGTGGTTAATTTAATCGCCTGCGTCTCACCTATATCCATTACCGTTTGTACCGAACCTTTACCAAAAGACTCGGTGCCAAGCACTAGGGCCCGTTTATGGTCTTGTAGCGCTCCAGCTACGATTTCAGAAGCAGACGCCGAGCCACCATTTATTAACACCACAATCGGCTTACCATCTATCATGTCTGTAGGTGAAGCACTAAATACTTGGTCATTCTCCGATTGGCGTCCTTTGGTCGACACGATTATCCCTTCTTCTATGAAGGCATCAGCAACAGAAATAGCGCTATTAAGTAAACCTCCGGGGTTATTCCTAAGATCAAGAATTAGACCCTTAAATTTTTTGCCATCGCGTAGCTTCTTTACTTCTTTGCGAAACATTTCGGAGGTTTCTACCTGAAATTGGCTAACTCTTAAATAGCCGATCTCGTCGCTCAGTTGCTGACGACGTACGGAATTTACTCGCACTACAGCGCGTTCCAACTCAAGGTCAAATGGCTCCGGTTTTGTGTCGCGCAATATGGTTAGGGTAATAGAAGTTCCAGGCTCACCACGCATCCTCTCAGTTGCCTGCTGCAAGTTCTTTCCAGGAATGGCCTTACCATCAATGCGAATGATAATATCGCCTGATTTGATGCCCGCCTCTGAAGCCGGAGTATCATCAATGGGCGCAACTACTTTTATAAATCCATCTTCCATCATAACTTCTAGACCGAGACCGCCGAATCGACCGGTTGTCCCTTCATTCAGATCTTTATAGCGCTCCCCTTTTAGGTAAACAGAATGCGGGTCTAAGCCGGTCAGCATTCCCTCTACAGCATATTCTAAAAGTGTTTCATCGGAAACTTCAGTCACATAATTGAGCTTTATTCTGGTAAATATTTCAGCAAACGTTTTTATCTGCTCCAGGGGTAGTGGTGTCGACTTCACTAGTTCTTCGTCGAAAGTGGTGGGCGTCTTAAGGTCTTTTGGTAGGTCTAAATCTTTCCCTTCGTCGACCTTTTCCTGCGCAGCTCCGTCCGGTTTACCGGACGTTTGCGCAAACCCTTGGGCGCTCACAGCGCCAATAAGCATAAGGACTATCAATTTTATCATTGGAGTTAATGCCTGTGGTGGTGTTTTCATATTTGCGTTAAATCGTTCATTTTGGCGCCGCTGACAAGTCGCGCGAAAGGTAAGTAAAAATTACCGTACTTTGTATGATCTCTAGTATTACCAAAACATTATTTCTTGGCATCAACTGGCATTGCGAGAAATCAAAGAGCTTAACGACACCATATGTCAGGATCTATCGGTGTAGCAGTATTTCGAATCTCAAAATAAAGTCCGTGTGATTTAAGGCCGCCAGTGACACCCGTCTTAGCAACTCGCTCGTTGGTTTGTACATGGTCTCCTACTTGTTTGTAGAGTACCTCATTGTGTCCATACAGACTAATATGATCATCTCCATGATCTATAATCATCAGTAACCCATAGCCTTTCAAATAGTCGGCGAATAGTACACGTCCATAAAAAATGCTGTTTACATTGACCGAGCCTTTAGTCCCGATAAATGTTCCTTGCGCTCGCATTCCAGATTCTATTATCCTTTGACCAAACTTATACTCTGGATTCCCAATTACTGGGTAGCTAAGACGTCCGCGTTGCTTAGCAAAGCCACCTTTGACTAGCGGCCGATCCAAGGCGAGCGGCTTTTGTATCGGCCGCGCTTGTTCACGTAAGGCTGCTATGCGTTCTTGCTCTAGCTCAACTTGGCGCATTTTCTCAGCGTGTATTGCTATTTGCTTTAATAGACTATTAAGCCGTTGCCGATCTTGGCGTAATTGTTCTAATCTAACGCTGGTTTTGCTTACTTTTGATGCCAGTTTATTAACCTTCAGCTGTCTTTCGCGTTTGGCTTGATCCTTGGCATATTGCTGTGTCCGTTGTTGTTGATAGTGGGCTTCCAACTCCCTTAGGTTTTTGCTTTGCGTCGTTAGAAGGGCTTTCTTTGTCTGAGCCTGCTGGCGCAGGTCATCAAATTTCATCTGTTGCGCCTGCGTAAAGTAGTCCAAATAATTAGCCAAACGTCCCACGGCATAAGGATTTTCTTGGCTTAGTAGCATTTTTAAGTAATTCGGTTCTCCGCGCATATAACGCTCTCTAATTAAATTCATTAAAGATTTTTTAGCTACATCTTGGATCCTTTCAAGCTCTAATATTTGCGAATTCAACGCTAAATTTTCCTGCTTCTCTAATTCAATTTGTTCAGATTTCTCAACAATTTTTTCGTCAAGCTTAATAATCGCTTGCTCTAAGTTGGATAACTCATCGTTTTGGGTTTTCAATAATGCTTTATTAGCATTGAGGTTGCTGCTAATCTGTTTAATTTCTGCAGCAAGCCCGTCTATTGATTCTCGATATTTTTCTAGTTGGTCAGCAAAAACCGCGAGCGGTGCTAAGCAAAGGGCAAAATGCAGCGGAGCCAAACATCTTTTTAGTGAAGTAAGCATAGTGAATAGTGCTATTTTAATTGACTTTGATGTGTTTAATTGGCTTTCGCGTGCTGTATAATCGCGATCTAATTTGATTATAGTGCATACGCTTCTCGACATGTTAACAGCGTCGCTTTGTTTATGATTAAATATTTGTATACTCCCTAATTCTTCTAATGGCTGACTTTTTATGTTTACTGACTTTCTAAGTGAAAATATTTTATGGGTTGGCGGCTTTATTGTCCTTGCTAACCTGCTCGCTTTTTCTTTTCTACAAGGCAGGGTTAAGGGCGTTGGGAGTGTCAGTGCACTGGAACTGCCGCGGCTACAACGAAGCGGAAATTACACAATTGTCGATATAAATGGCAGTGACACTTTTGCTGCTTCGCACATACCGCAAGCCGTTAATTTTCCAATGGCATCACTAAAGGAAGATAATGCAGACCTTGTGAAGCTAAAAGGCAAAACCACCATTATTGTTTGCCAAACAGGCAGTAAAAGCACCAAGGCGGCTAAATTGTTGCTTGCTTTGGGCTTCGACGACCTGCATGTACTGCGTGGCGGACTAATGGGCTGGACCAAAGAGAATCTCCCCGTTACATCATCTTAATATCCCTTTTGTCGGGGGTTTCTAGCAAAGCCTTTAACTTCCGGCCTTATCAACAGATCTAATAAATACTAATCTTTACAAATAATTATGGCAGAACAAGACAATGCAACCGCGGCCGCTGAACAAACTAATCTAGCGACCACCTTTGATATTCGCAAAATCTATCTCAAAGACGCATCAGTGGAATGCCCTAATTCTCCTGATATCTTTTTATCAAACGAAAGCCAACCAGACGTAAAGATAGACGCATCGATTAAGGCTGAACAGCTGGAACAAGAAAATTATTTCGAAGTCTCCCTTGGCATTACTGTCACCTCTACAATGGGTGATACAACCGCTTTTTTAGTAGAAGTTCACCAAGCAGGCGTGTTTCACATTGTTGGCATACCGGCAGAAGATATGCCCCTAGCGCTTGAAATTGCTTGTCCAAATGTGTTGTTACCTTTTGCCAGAGAAGCAATATCTGACCTTGTTTCTAAGGCGGGCTTCCCTCAGTTGTTACTGTCCCCTATTAATTTCGAATCATTGTTCCAACAGAAACAACAAAAACAACAACAGCAAAAGGAGCTGGCAGCAGAAGATCAAGAAAGCCAAACCAATGATGGCGTAACGACTCACTAATTTTTTTGCACCGGGGCTTAAACGAAATAGCCATAAAAAATCGTCCGTTTTGACACGGAAACCATTTAGTTTGTTTATAATTGGGTTTTTAAGGATCGTTTGGATACTACATGAAAGTCATTATTCGAGTTCTCGGTATCACATTTTTATGTGTCAGCGTCGGTGCATGCAACACCTTGTCGGTCGGTGATGATTCACAGCGCCAGCTTGCCTCCGATCCTTTTGAGCGCATTAATCGAACAGTCTTTGCGTTTAATGATAAGGCTGATAAATTAGTACTTAAGCCTGCAGCCAAGGGCTACAATTACGTGTTGCCGAAACCGGTCAAGAAAGGAGTAAACAATTTTTTTGGAAATCTTCAAGAACCAGCCAGTGTGGTCAATAATTTATTGCAGGGTAAGTTCGATCGGGCGCTGGCCTCAACCTTCCGTTTTACTGTCAATAGCACCATAGGCGTTCTCGGTTTATTAGATGTTGCCAAGGCATTGGCTGTGGAGCCGGCCAGAGAAGATTTTGGTCAAACAATGGCCGCTTGGGGTGTCGGACCAGGGCCTTATATAATGCTTCCACTGCTTGGTCCCAGTAACCTGCGCGACGGCATCGGTCGATTCAGTGAAAGCGCTCTATATTATCCAATTAATAAAATTAGCGAGTCGAACTCAGCACAGCTTAGTTTAAGTTTGACAAATGTGGTTTCAGGCCGTGTCGGCTTGTTGGGTACCGATGAACTGCTAGATTCTCAATTGGATCCTTATGCTTTTCTTAAACAAGCGTTTGAGCAACAAAGGGTTGAGTCTTTATACGATGGCAATGCTCCGGTAGTCGAACAAGATTTTGATTTTTAATCTCTTTTAGCAATCGCCCAGCGCTTGATTATTATAAAGACAAACAGATAAATTGATTAGATAATGGCAACCTATGCAGTCGGTGATATACAAGGTTGTTATGATCCATTGGTCCGACTCCTAGATAAGGTTAATTTTGATCAAAGCAGTGACACGTTAATATGTGTCGGCGATTTAGTAAACCGCGGCCCGAATTCGTTATCCGTATTAAGATTACTAAAATCGCTCAATAATCAATGTATTACGGTTCTAGGAAATCACGACATCCACTTGTTAGCGATGATCTATGGCATCCGCGCGCCGCGCGCCAACGATACGCTAGATGCTGTTTTGAATGCGCCCGATGTTTCAGAGATAGCCCTTTGGCTCCGCCAAAAACAATTGATGTTTGTAGATGAACAACTCAAAACGGTGGTCTGTCACGCAGGAATTTATCCTTGGTGGTCACTCGAAGAAGCTCTATCCTATTCACAGGAAGTATCAGATGTTTTCCTGCGAGAGAAGCGTTGCATCAAGCTATTAAAGAAAGTCTATAGCAACTCTCCAAAGCGTTGGGACAACGATTTAAAGAGTTTTGTTCGGCTTAGATTTATAATTAACGCTTTTACTCGAATGCGGTTTTGTGGTCCCAAGGGTAACCTTAATTTGGCCGAAAGCGGCTTTACTGGAAGGCGTCGCAAAAACCGAATACCTTGGTTTGAAATTAATAATCCGTACTTAGATGGGTACCGTGTTGTATTCGGTCACTGGTCGGCTTTAGGCTTAGTCAATACGCCGTCTATGCTGTGTTTAGACACGGGTTGTGTTTGGAATAGGCATATGACTCTGGCAAGAATTCCAAAGAAGCCCAAGGCAAAAAAAATCAAACAATCGAACTTAATCATTGCAGAAAATATTTAGCTTTGAGAAGCATTTACAAAGACTAATGCTATGAGCAATGGTAAATTAGGACACCATGAAAAGAAAAATAAATATCACAACTGTTACCGGTTTCGTTGAACAGCAGTCTGACGTCGATAATAATCGCTTCGTTTTTGCTTACACGATCACCATAGAAAATGTGTCCGACGAACCCTTGCAATTAGTTTCTCGTCATTGGGTGATACAAGACGCCAATCGAAAAGTAGAAGAAGTTTACGGTGACGGCGTCGTCGGCGAGCAGCCCATCATTAAACCCGGTGAAAAATATTCTTATTCGAGTGGTGCTGTTTTGGAAACAGAGATGGGGACGATGGAGGGAAGGTATTTTATGCTCTCGGAAAAAGACGATGAGTTTGAGGTCAACATTCCAAAGTTTGTTTTGACAGTTCCCCGAATTTTACATTAAAAAGCCCTATTTAATGATCAGAAAATAGGGTCTTTTCATACCTTAAGCTGCGCCCTGCGGTTAGGAAAAATAAAAAGATTCGACGTAGCGTGTTGGTTTAATTTCTAAAACCATTTAGAAAAACCACTAAGTCATTGATTTAAAACGATTTTTTTATACGTCCAGATTATTAACCTGGAACGCATTTTTTTCAATAAATTCACGCCTAGGTTCAACCTGATCACCCATCAAGATCGTAAACGCTTCATCTGATGACACATCGTCTTCGATCACCACTTTAAGTAGTCGTCGAACTTTTGGGTCCATGGTTGTCTCCCAAAGTTGATCTGGGTTCATCTCACCCAAGCCTTTATAGCGTTGAACATCTAATCCCTTCTTGGCTGAACTCATTAACCAGCCTAACACCTCAGAAAACTCTCCACACTCTAGTTCTTTGTCTGCACGCTTTACCAGCATCTTCGAGCCTAGCAACTTATCTAGTTTATCTGCCAGCGCTTTAATAGAACTGTACTCAGGCGAGTTCCAAAATACCGCTCCGAATTCACTTTGGCTGGTTGTTCCGTGCACTCGCTTTGTGATTTGTAAGGCCGTTGAACCATTGCGCACGACATTCAACTTATAATCAGGCGATTCATATCCTTCCTTGTTCAGGTTTTCTTGTATATCTTGTACTATTTTTTCGGTCAAGGTGTTTTCATCTACCGATTGATCGATCAACGCCTTTAGGATGATTGGGTCGTAATCTCGGCTTAAGCGAGAGATGGTTTTTTCGACCGACAGATATTCTCTGCAAAGCTTAGCAAGGTCATCTTCTGTGATTGAGTCCTGTGTAGCAATGTTAATTACTTCTGCTTTCTGCAGCGCCAATTCCAATAAATACGCTTCAAACTCGACATCATCCTTTACGTAGCGTTGTGACTTGCCCTTACCTATTTTATATAATGGTGGTTGTGCTATGTAAATATAGCCTCGCTCGATAAGCTCTGGCATTTGACGATAGAAAAACGTTAGTAATAAGGTCCGGATATGTGAACCATCCACGTCCGCATCCGTCATGATAATAATCCGGTGATAACGTAACTTCTCTATGTTGAAATCTTCTTTTCCTATCCCAGCACCCAATGCTGTAATCAAAATCGTGATCTCTTCGGAAGTTAGCATTTTGTCGAATCTAGCCTTTTCAACATTCAGGATCTTTCCCTTTAGAGGCAATATCGCTTGAAACGAACGATCACGAGCCTGCTTGGCTGAACCGCCCGCTGAATCACCCTCCACTAGGTATATTTCAGACAAAGAAGGATCCTTTAGCTGACAATCTGCAAGCTTTCCTGGCAGTCCGCCCAAATCAAGAGCGCCTTTTCTTCGAGTCATTTCACGGGCTTTTCGCGCCGCATCTCTTGCTCTAGCCGCATCGACAATTTTTTCCGCGATGCGTTTCGCATCAGCTGGGTTCTCTAGTAAAAACTCCGATAGTTTTTCATTCACAACAGACTCTACTACGCCTTTAACCTCCGACGACACTAGCTTCTCTTTGGTTTGTGATGAGAATTTTGGGTCAGGTACTTTAACTGATAAGACCGCAGTAAGACCTTCTCTCGAGTCATCGCCACTAACAGCAACCTTTTCTTTCTTCGCCAAACCAGAAGCTTCTATATAGGTGTTTAATGTACGTGTTAGTGCTCCTCTAAACCCAGACAAATGGGCTCCTCCGTCCCTTTGCGGAATATTATTGGTATAACAAAAAATATTTTCTTTATAAGAATCGTTCCATTGAAGCGCCACTTCTACTGTTATGTCATCTTTAATTCCTATTACGCTGATAACTTCTTGATTAAGCGGCGTCTTCATTTTATTTAGGTGCGTAACAAAAGCTTTAATGCCGCCCTCATACTCAAACACCTCGGTTTTCTTGCTGCGTTCGTCTTTTAATTCAATACGTACGCCGGAATTTAAGAACGACAATTCCCTAAGTCGTTTGGCTAAAATATCGTAACTATACTCAGTAATAGCAAATATTTGTGAGCTCGGTTTAAATGTTACCTTAGTCCCGCTAAGTTCAGTTTCTCCAACTTCGGCTATATCGGCAACTGGATCTCCCAAATGATACTCTTGAAAGTAAGATTTTCCGTCACGGTTTATCTCAAGTTTTAGCCAATCGGATAGTGCGTTCACCACGGAAATACCGACTCCGTGTAATCCACCCGAAACCTTGTACGAGTTCGAATCAAATTTACCGCCTGCATGCAACACGGTCATAATTACTTCAGCAGCAGATTTACCCTCTTCTTCAAGAATGCCAACAGGGATTCCTCGTCCGTCATCCCAGACAGATATTGAGTTATCCTGGTTAATAACAACATTAACTCCAGTACAATGCCCAGCTAATGCTTCATCAATGGAGTTGTCTACAACCTCAAACACCATATGGTGTAATCCAGTACCATCATCCGTGTCACCGATATACATTCCTGGGCGCTTCCTAACGGCGTCTAAGCCCTTTAGAACCTTAATACTGCTGGAGTCGTACGTCATTGCTTTTTCTTCTATTTAGAGGGCTGTGAAGCGCTGATTATATCAAATTTGGAGGACTAGCACACTTTATATAATGTACGTTTACTTTAATGTTCCACGTGGAACATTATCAACCAACTTTCTAACCTAATTAATTGATAGCTTAAAACTAAGTGTTTCTGACAACCTGTTTATCTATAAAAAACTACTATTTCTTGATGCTGTAAGCATTCATAAAACAATCCTAACCACCAACTCTTTGCGAAGAAGCTAAAAACATCACTAGTTTATGTTAATAAAACACTAGATAGGCCCTTTCAAAAAAACCTGAAGTCTCGCCGCTCGGCGTAAAACTAACAACTTCCAACGACCAAATTTGGGTACCCTTACATTCAGCCCTATATTTAACAATGGGTGGTTATGCAGTCAATTAGTCTGCCACCAATCGGCTGACATTTTCCCGAGAAGCTAAAGCACTAATTAGCGCGCCCTACCAAGGCACGAGTACAAGAGTGCCTATGATCATAGGCCGAAAATTAGGTTTCAATTACACTAAATAACCTATTCGGTACATTTGACCGAACTGTTGAGGAGCTTAGAGTCTTTAGCGTTTAAATCATTACATATGCAATCTGATTTAAATTAGTAGCAATATAAGACCTAATTAGGAAAAAACCTCTTTTAGGCATCACCTTACCCTCATCAAAAAGGTAAATATATTCTTTACTATTCGACAACCTTGTATCCTCAAAAATAATCCTAGAATATAACCATCTCGACTCTTTCTTAAGAAAGCCCAAATTATAAGATCTAAGTACAAAAGCTTCAAAACTAAGAGGAAGATGAGCTAAAAACCGCAAATAACGATGGGATTCTAGTAACAAAGACTTTGCCGAAGTTCGTATTCAGAAAGATGTTTTTAATCTGATTATCGAGTCAGTGATTTTCTTCTGGGCGGATAAGTTGCCGACATGTTCAATTATCGAATTAACACGTATTAGATCATAACTACACTTGCGGAATGTGCCTTGGTCTAGAGCATCGCCCATATAAGATATTATTACGCATCCTCCAAAATATAATTTTATTTCCACGTCGTGCGATAGCTTAGTCACATCAATTTCCACTACTAATCCCGCAGGCATATATTTAAGGTTTATTCCCAAATAGTTCACAGCTCCCCCGACTTCCAAAACAGAGGTTCTTGTTAGGTTCTTCTTTAGTAATAAACAACACAGTAATTTAATCCTCTTAACTCTGAAATCAGACGCATTAGACTCCGTCCTACTGTTGTCGCTTGTCCTGGTGAACTCAAATATCGGTCTGTTTTAATAGAAGAAGTGGCAATAGCACTATTTACTAAGCAGAGTTAACCACCACTGAGACACCAAAATCGTTTGATCGACGAACTAAAGTATTGTTTAAGGCAAGCCACCAAAGCCCAGGCATAAGCCCTTAGTATCGGCCGGCTCAAGACGAGGACATTTTAAGAATTCAACGCTGTTAAGCGTGTTTGGCTATTATTCATCGACAAACCAGCTTGAAAACCTAAACAAGATAGCGCGCGCGTATGCGCAATACTTAAAGATTTTTAAATTGCATAAAACCAATAATAATCTATCGCTGACGACGAATAATTTCCGAATCTACCGTATTCCGGACGACTTGACCAGAATATTACCGTCTAGCTATTCCATACCGCACGCAAAGTCCAATTAGACGACAAATTCATTCGATGAATACTGCCAAAAAACCAAAACGAGTCCTCGTTACGCTAAAAAATCTAAGCAAGAAAAGCGTCCTCCAGGCGTACGCTCTTGCAAAAAAAGCTTCGACCCTGCTTTAATCCAAAACAATTTAGGTAAAAAAAACCCTGTGAAGCACAACTGGCTTTTTACCGTTCATCAACACTATAAAGATCTGCGGATAATTAAGACATTTAAAGCCGCATAGGCATAATCAGGTAAACAGTATCTTCCTCACCTACCGCATGAAAAGTACAGCTAGTGTTCGGATCGAGCAGTCCTAACTCTATCTCTTCCGAACTACATGCCTTTAATGCTTCAAGCAAATAGTTCACATTAAAACCTATTTCAATCGCCTCGCCCTGATAATCAACACTCATTTCATCACTTGCGTGTTCTTGATCCGGATTATGCGAAGCAACCTTCAAAATATTGTCAGCAACGTTCAACGAAACGCCGCGAAACTTTTCGTTACTTAATATCGCTGCCCTACTCAATATTTCAATCAAATTAGAACGGTTAATAATAATCTGCTTATTAAGGTTTGCTGGAATGACTTTTTCGTAATCTGGAAATCGGCCGTCAATCAACTTCGAAATAAACATGAAATCGCCTGACTCTACTAAAATATGGCTTGCGTTTAACTTAACTGAAACTAGCTTATCATTGCCGGCATCCAAAAATTTTCCGATTTCAATAACTGCCTTGCGTGGAATTATGCTCTGTACTTGATCCACATGCGTTTGATCTACTGAAATTTGTGTTTTTGCTAAACGATGACCATCCGTTGCAACCGACAAAATATGATCGCCGTGCATTTCTATTAAAAGACCGTTTAAAAAGTATCGTACATCTTGTTGAGCCATTGAGAATGACGTCTTTGTCAGTAGATTGTTTAATTGAAGATGACTTAAAGAAAAGCCATGTATCCAAACAGTTTCCTGTAACCGGGGATAATCTATCGCATTTAGTGTTTGTAAAGTAAAACGGCTCTTACCGGCTTTAACCACCATTTTATTGTCGTCTTCCATATTAAGCGACAACATAGACTCAGCTGGTAAAGAACGACAAATGTCAAATAACTTACGAGCTGAGACGGTTGTCTTTCCGTCAGAACCTCCAACATTGTTGACCCGGGTTGTAATTTCAGTTTCAAGATCAGATCCAACTAAAGTTAATCTGTTATCAATCAACTCTAAAAACACATTCCCTAAAATTGGCAAAGTTTGTCTCTTTTCGACAACTCCGATTATTTGTGACAAGGGTTTTTCAAGGGTTTCCTTTTGTATATTAATATTCATATTTTTATTTAGTTATTTTTTGTTGTTATTATTAGGCCTGTAGATAACTCTAAAAACCCAATTTTAACCTTTATTCCCAACAAGTTAGGCTTGTTTTTATCTGTTAATAAGTCTGTCAATTAAGTGCTAACAAGCTGTGCATGAACTGTGGATAAAACTTGTTACCTAATAATACAATAATTATACCAAAGTTATCCACAGACAATGGACGCCGTGTTTGGCTGAGAAGCGGTAAGGATTTCAAGTCGATAGAATTTTCAGCAAGCTGTTGTACTCTTCATTGATCCTAGAGTCGGTTTTAGTTAATTCAACTACTTTCTTGCAAGCATGTATGACGGTGGTGTGATCGCGACCACCAAAGGCTTCGCCAATGACAGGCAAGCTCAAGCTTGTCAACTCCTTTGCTAAAGACATTGCGATTTGCCGCGGACGAGCTATTTGTCGAGTTCGGCGCTTTGATTTGAAATCTGAGACACGAATACTATAAAAGTCAGCGACGGTCTTCTGGATGTTCTCGATAGAAATCTTGCGTTCTTGAAAAAGGGTCAGATCCTGTAGAGTATCCTTAGCCAGCTCAATATCAATTTCTCGATGGGTGAATCGAGAGCTGGCAACCAAACGATGCAGCGCCCCTTCTAACTCCCGCACATTAGAGCGAATTTTCTTGGCAACCAGGAACGCAACCTCATCGCTTAAATTTATTTGACTCCTTCGAGCCTTATTTTTAAGAATAGCAACTCGGGTTTCCAATTCAGGAGGATCAATCCTCACCGTTAAGCCGCTCTCAAACCGAGAAATCAACCTTTCTTGTAGATTTAAAATTTCTTTAGGGAATTTGTCGCTCGTTAATATGATTTGGCTGCCGGTTTCTAGCAAGGTGTTGAATGTGTGGAAAAACTCTTCTTGGGACTGATTTTTACCAGCGAAAAACTGAATGTCATCGATCAATAAAGCGTCAAGTGAGCGATAATATTGCTTGAAGTTGTCCATTGTATTGCTGGAGATGGACTTAACCATGTCTGAGACAAAGCGCTCTGAGTGCACATAAGCAACCCGAGCATCCGACTGGTCTTTCTTAATCAGATTGCCCGCAGCGTGCATTAAATGCGTTTTGCCCAGGCCGACACCACCATAAATAAACAAAGGGTTATAGGCGGTCCCAGGATTTTCACTCACTTGGCGTGTGGCTGCGCGAGCAATCTGGTTGGACTTTCCTTCAATATGATTCTCAAAGGTGAAAACACTGTTTAACACGTTGGTGCCAAACGGTGTCACGGCCCGGCCATCTTGTTTAACTACTCGCATCCCGACCGGATCAAGAGTGGTTTCCCCAGTATTGTCCAAAGCAATTAATATTGTTTTATCAGCACCCGTAAAGTGGCGAATGGTAGCTGCCAATTGATCCATTAAATTATCTGTTAACCAGTCTTTAATAAACCGGTTTGGTGCATGTAACTTAAATGAGCTATCATGATTGACAGCGCTTAAAGGACGTACCCACATATTGAAATCGTGTTGATCAACTTCATCCTCTAATTTCTTCAGGCATTTTTCCCACAGGACTTGATTATCCAAAATTCTCTCTTTTGTTGACTGGTTAATGTTTATTGTTTTTGTAAACGTAGGATTGACTACTTTCCTTGCCCGTAAAAAGGGCTATCCAATATACGCTGACATTTGTTTTTTTTAAACTCTTTTAGTGCAAGCCCCAAGCAAATAATCGCAACCTTGACAAACAAAAAGAGTGTAATTAAATCATTAAAGAATTGCTTTATCTAGTTGACTCTTAAGGCCAAAATCAGTACCTTTGCACCCCGATTAAAGATTGCTCAGCAGGCAGCCCCATTGGTTCTCTTTTTGATGAGAAATAAATGGGACAGCTAACTGCATAGAAGAGTTTTTAAAGATTGTCGGGCTCTTCTATTCTGCTGATAACTAGTTAATATTTAGGTTTATTAAAATGAAACGTACTTTCCAACCAAGCGAAATTAAACGTAAACGCACTCACGGCTTCCGTGCTCGTATGCGTACTAAAAGTGGCCGTGCAATTGTTAATGCACGTCGAGCAAAAGGCCGAACGGTTTTAACTGCTTAAGTTGATAGCCACGACGCTTAGAAATTTAGCGCCTATTACTTTAAGCAAGATTATAGGAAGCAGCCTTCATCAGACCAATGGTTTGATGAAGGTAAATTCTAAGACATATTAGAGTTTTAAGGTCAGCATTATTGGTCGTGTATTAACACACCGTCCCTGACTTAGATTCCCTTTGCGTTTGGCGTATATTAGTTTGGGTATAGATAAAGGGTATAACTTGAACTTCAAGTTAGACAAAGCGCAACGCCTACGTAGCCCTAAAGACTACCGCCGGGTTTATCAAAGTAAACAATGGGGCGGTAGCGCTCACCACACATTTAATGTTGTAGCAGCAGATACTCAAAACTCTCAGACGGTAACTGTGGCTAATGCTTTGGGCGTTACTGTTTCAAAAAAGGTGTCTAAGCTTGCAGTGCAGCGCAATCTCATTAAACGACAAACGAAAGAGTTTTATCGCTTGCACCAGCATCAATTGCAGCCGTCCGTAGAGTTGGTTATTACTGCCAAACCTAGTTGTGCGAAAGCCGATAGCGATCATCGTAATGCTAGTTTAGAGCTGCTATGGCAAAAAATCCTCAAATGGCAGAACTGGTACCAAAAGACCCAGTTGCAAGAAAGCCAGCTAAACTCCCCTACTCGCTAATACGTTCTCCACGCACAACTTACTCAAACGCTTGCAATTGTTAGTTTCCGCCCTCAAAAAGATTATCAAGGTTTATTACTGGGCGCTAAGCCCATGGTTAGGAAACCGTTGTCGCTATGTACCGAGTTGTTCAGAGTATGCGATGCAGGCACTTGATCAACACGGTGCCATTAAAGGCTTGTGGTTAAGTATTAAACGAATTAGCCGTTGTCACCCTTGGGGGGGTGAAGGTCATGATCCAGTACCGAACTCCAGTCAGCAAAGCAACACAGAACCGGACATGTACGAATAGCAGCAACAATGTATTTATTGTCATACGTTGTTGTTGAAAAACATACAAACAAGAACAAACAATTTAGCACCGACTAAAACTAGGAACAAACAATGGAAAACCAACGTACTTTTTTGATTGTTGCATTGATGGCGATCTCTGCGGTGTTGTATACAAAGTGGATAGAATTTTCGGGCTCATATCAGACCACCAATGATATAACAGCACAATTAAGCCCCAACAACGAAAATTCGGTGCCTTCTAGCCCTCAAACTATCGTAAATACAGAGGCCGTGCCAAGCACACCAAGCAGTACAGTCGCTCCATCGATTGATGCCCTGCCCAGCTCATCGAACCAAGTAGCTGACAGCATTATTAGCATAACAACAGATATTGTTATCGCCAAAATAAATACCAACGGCGGCGTTATAGAAAGTATTGAGTTACGCAAAGAACCAATTGCTATAGATCAGAAGGATCAAGGCTTTCCACTATTGATGAAAACCAACCTTGAGACCTTTGTTGCTCAAGACGGAATTCTAGTTAGCGGCCAGGCTGGACCAAACCATGCTCAAACGCTATATCAATCACAAGCAAACGATTATTCATTAGGCAACGCCGACTCCGTCCAAGTGCCTCTAACATGGGTCTCTGAAAACGGTGTTGAGTACACCAAAGTGTTTACCTTCAAGCGTGATAGTTATGTCGTTGATATTGACTACAAAGTGGTTAATAAAACCGGTGAAAATTGGCAGGGCTATCTATATGCACAATTTAACCGTACTCAACCAGCAGACTCCGGCGGCGGTTTTGGACGACTGCCTAGTTACACAGGCGGCGCTATTTACACCAAAGAAGAGAAGTACGAAAAGGTAGATTTTAAAGACATGAGTAAGCAAAACCTCGCGACCCAGACCAATAGTGGTTGGGTCGCGATGTTGCAACATTATTTTGTTGGCGCATGGATACCGAAGAATGGCGGTCCTAAGCAGTTTTATTCAGCGGTGAACAACAGCCGTGCCAACCCTATATACCGCCTAGGCTATAAAACCTTAGAGCCGAAAGTTATCCCTGCGGGTCAAAGCGATAGCATAGGGACAAGCGTTTATCTTGGTTCTAAAGAACAGAGCCGCTTAAAGAAGATACAAAAAGATAGCAATATAACGGGCCTAGCATTGACAGTGGATTATGGCGTATTGACTTTTATCGCCGACCCGTTATTTACTGTATTGAACTGGATTCACAATGTTGTGGGTAATTGGGGTTGGTCCATCATTCTTTTGACGCTGTTAATCAAAATGGTGTTCTATCCTTTGTCAGCCGCTAGTTATAAGTCTATGGCGGGCATGAAAAAATTACAGCCACGCATCAAAACGCTTAAAGAACGCTACAAAGATGATCGCCAAAAATTTCAAACGGAAATGATGGCCTTGTACAAAAAAGAAAAAATTAATCCTGCCGGTGGTTGCTTACCCATCTTGATTCAGATCCCGGTGTTTATTGCATTGTATTGGGCTTTATTGGAAAGCGTCGAGATTCGCCAAGCTCCGTTTGCGCTATGGTTACAGGACTTATCTGCGCCGGACCCTTTTTATATCTTGCCGGTTTTGATGGGTGCGTCGATGTGGGCCCAACAACAGCTAAACCCTGCGCCAATGGATGACATTCAAAAGAAAGTTATGACGATTATGCCAATCGCGCTTACCTTCTTGTTCTTAACATTTCCTCAAGGTTTGGTTCTTTATTGGGTGGTAAACAATGTACTCTCGATGGCGCAACAATGGTTTATCAATAAAAAGTATGCGCGCTAAAAACTAACTATGGCGCCATGTTCTTGGCGCAACGAAGCGGTCACTTTTTGTTAGCTAAAACCATAGAAACCATAGAAACCATAGAAACCATCGTAGCTATAGCCACTCCGCCAGGTAAAGGTGGGGTTGGCGTAATTCGGCTATCCGGACCTAAAGCTTTAGCACTGGGTAAAGCAATGACTGGTCGCGAGTTACCGGAACGACAGGTAGTCTTCGCACATTTCAAGGATGCGCAACAACAGACGGTTGATAGCGGTTTAGCAATCTATTTCAAAGCTCCAAAATCATTCACCGGGGAAGACGTAGTAGAAATCCAAGGTCATGGCGGGCCCGTCATCCAAGACATCTTATTAACCGAACTGATAGCCATGGGCGCACGCCAGGCGCGCGCAGGTGAGTTTTCAGAACGGGCATTTCTCAACGATAAAATCGATTTAGCGCAAGCAGAGGCAATCGCTGATTTGATCGATAGTGCGACGGCGCAGGCCGCTCGAGGAGCGATGCGTTCTTTGCAAGGCGAGTTCTCGGCAAAAGTAAGTGAGCTACTAAAACAGCTTGTTCACTTGCGAATGTATGTAGAGGCAGCGATTGATTTTCCAGAGGAAGAAATAGATTTTCTAGCGGATCAAAAAATTCAGGACAGCATTGTAGAGTTACAACGGTCGCTCGAAAAAACCATTGCACAAGCAGGCCAGGGAGCAATTCTACGAAATGGACTAAATGTGGTTTTGGCCGGAAAACCAAATGCTGGTAAATCCAGCTTAATCAACGCTCTGTCTGGCACTGATGCCGCCATTGTTACAAACATACCGGGCACTACTCGAGACACCGTTAGTCAAACGATTGACCTGGATGGTATGCCAGTCCACATCATCGACACCGCAGGGCTGCGAGAGAGTGATGATGAGGTAGAAAAAATTGGCGTTGCGCGAGCTCGAAAAGCGATCAGCGAAGCCGATTACGTATTGTATTTAATGGACGCGGCCGAGCCATTGGAAGATATTAGCGGTCAATACGATGCAAATATAAGCGTGGTATTTAACAAAATAGACTTATTAGAACCAGACAAACGACAACAAAAAATTTCCCAGGGTTTATGTATTTCGGCGACTAGGGGCGATGGTTTAATTGAGCTGAAAGATCACATTAAGAGCTTGGCGGGTTATCAAGGCGACGGAGAAAGCTTATTTACTGCACGTCGTCGTCACCTAACAGCACTAGCATCAGCGCAACAGGCGGTAGCACGCGGCCTAGATCAATTGCGGAACAACAAGGCAGGCGAGTTACTTGCTGATGAGCTGCTTTATGCGCAAAAATTTTTAAACGAGATAACCGGAGAGTTTAGTGCCGACGATCTTTTAGGAGAAATTTTTGCAGGCTTTTGTGTTGGAAAATAACCGTAGTTGAGTTGCTGTTTGTTCAGTAAGTTAGAAAGAGTCAGGTTTGGAAAAACAAAAACAATTGAAGAAAATTAAGCAAAGCGGCTTACTGCGCAGGATTGCTATTTCCTTAGCCGGCGCTCAGGGCGGAGCGCGCTTGCTTGGTGGCCACCTAGCAAGCGCCCTATTGCCAGAGGAGAAAAAACAAGCTGCTCGGCGTAAGTCCCTGGCCAACGAAGCTGAATTGTTCACACATCAATTAGGCGAATTGAAAGGCGCTTATGTAAAGATTGGGCAAATGATGGCCCTTTATGGAGATCATTTTTTACCGAAACAAGTTAGCGATGCTTTGCACGGTTTGGAGGATAACACTAGGAGCATGGCGTGGGCCTCGATTGAACCGTTGATTGAAGCTGAATTAGGCGATGGTATATCTGATTTGTCGATTGATAAAAAGCCAATCGCCGCTGCCTCTCTATCCCAAGTTCACCGTGCAACGTCAAATCAAGATGGGCGCGAACTTGTGCTGAAAGTACAATATCCTGGCGTGGCCAACACCATCGATTCCGATTTTAGAGCTGTCTTGCAAATAATGAGACTAGCGCGTTGGGCGAAAACGGGTCGCGATTTTGAAAGTTGGACACAAGAAATTAAAGCGATGCTGGTAGACGAAGTCGATTACCACCGAGAACGATTAATGACCGAACGCGTCGCTCAATTGTTGGTGGACGACCCGCGTTACGTGTTACCGAAAATTGAGAAAAAATACTCCAGCGCAAAAATACTTACAATGGATTATCTCAAGGGTGTTGAGGTTAGCCACGCGAGCGTCGCAAAACTCTCATTAAAACGCCGAAATGCCCTTGCCAAGGCTATGCTCGAGGTGTTCTTCAAAGAAGTGTTCGAATGGGGAATAATGCAAACCGATCCAAATTTCGGAAATTACCGCGTACAGTTTGCGGATAAACACAGCTCGATCGACAAACTAGTGTTGCTTGATTTTGGAGCGGTGCGCGAGTTGGATGCTGATTTTATGCACGCGCTTCAAAAAACCATTATAGCCTCGTATCAAAATAATCGAGTTGGCGTAATGCAGGGCGCCACGTTGCTGAATTGTATCAGCGAGTCACAAAGCGATAGAGTGCGCCAATCGTTTGCCGACTTTTGTATCCTGTTAATGGAACCGTTTCGCAAACATCATCACCAAACTCCAGGCTTGGTACTGAACGATAAACATCAATACATGTGGCATGACTCCCAATTACTCAAACGCGCTGGCAAGCTCGGAGCGAAATCCATCGGCATTGAAGGTTTTACTTCTCCACCTAAAGAGTTTGCATTAATAGCCCGAAAACTCACGGGAGTGTTCACTTTTGTAACTACGCTGCGCGCTGAATTTAATGCCGCTTATATTATTGAGCAATATATAGAGCGTTAAACTTAGAGATTTGTTTGCGGTTGTTAAGCGCACTACTTGGTTGCCGACATTGGCTATCTTTAGGAATCTAGCTCGTTTTAATTGTGCGAATACAGATTAAAAACCGCCATAAACCAAACTATAGAACAACTGAACACTAGAATAAGCTCGATGCTGGCAAAGGGTAGTTTGATAGAGGGCTTTAAAGCGAGCTCACAGAGTTTTTTACTGCAAGGTTTTGCCTTGGCCGCTGCCTTGCATATTTCGCTGCTTGTTATTACGCCAATATTTTTTGGATTTAATAAAGACCGACTCCCGAGTTTGGTACTATCTATCCAATTACAAAAAACCAATATACAGAATACGCCTACCGATATCTTTGAATCCAAGGCAAAACCAGAACCAACAAAACAGCCAGAAAAGCTCGACCTTCGAGATCAAATTAAGGCGGCACAAGCAAGCTCTGATAATGATGGGCGAGAACTTAAACCAACCATTCAATTGTCGACCAACAGCGCAACTTTCAAGCGCTTTCTACAATCCGAAACCAACCGAAAAATTGATTCAGAGACGAACACCCTCAGCGAGTTTTCGGCAACGTTCAAGACGTATTTTGACACGTCAAAAGCAACCCCTGTAATAAACTATCGAGACTTTCAAGGCGCCCTCGGAGGCGGACAGTACAAAGTTTATAAAGATGGAAAAGTAACATGTGTATTAAACATGGTGCCGCTGTCGCTTGATGATCATGTTTATGGTGCGGGTGGAGGTACTAGAGACTGTACTCCCCCAAAAAAGCTAAACCTGAACTTACGCAAAAACACTCAAGAATAGTAAATAGAGCAGTTCTAGCATACTAAAGCCAAACACTTAGCTAATAACCGCGGAGTATAATGCACGCACTTTTGCTGATATTGCCATGTAAACATGCAGCACAAACGGTTAGACTCGCTTCGATTTTCATGTTTTAGTCGCAACCATTTTTCGCGTTCAAGGTGTTTTAATAAGTTTATGTTCCATTCAGAAGTTTATGATGTCATCGTCATTGGCGGCGGCCACGCAGGCACCGAAGCAGCATTGGCTTCGGCACGTACCGGCGCACGCACTTTACTGCTAACACACAACATAGAAACCATTGGTCAAATGTCCTGCAACCCTGCGATTGGCGGGATTGGCAAGGGACATATTGTAAAAGAGATAGATGCGCTTGGCGGCGCTATGGCGCATGCCGCAGATTTAGGTGGGATTCAATTTCGTACATTAAATGCCCGCAAAGGCCCTGCAGTACGGGCAACACGTGCCCAAGCAGATCGCGTTTTATATAAAGCAGCGATTCGTGAGATGGTTGAAAACCAAGATAATTTAGCACTGTTTCAACAATCAGCAGACGACCTCATTGTTGAAAATAATAGAGTTACCGGGGTGGTAACGCAAATGGGGCTGAAGTTTAAAGCAAAAACGGTGGTGCTGACCACGGGCACTTTTCTTGGTGGAATTTTACACATTGGCATGGAGAACTTTCAAGGTGGTCGTGCAGGAGACCCCCCGTCTAATGCGCTGGCACAACGACTACGAGCGATGCCTTTTCGAGTAGCCCGATTAAAAACCGGAACCCCCGCCAGACTAGATGCGCGCACCATCGACTTTTCAAAACTTGAAGCGCAACCTGGAGATACGCCAGTCCCAGTATTTTCATTTCTGGGAGACGCCGCCGCCCACCCGCAACAGATCAATTGCTATATCACACACACCAATAGCAAAACGCATGACATTATTCGAGGCGGTCTTGATCGATCTCCCCTATACGGAGGTGTGATCGAAGGCGTCGGCCCTCGCTATTGCCCATCCATTGAAGATAAGATCGTTCGTTTTGCAGACAAAGACTCTCACCAAATATTTGTTGAACCTGAAGGCTTAAAAACTCACGAGGTATACCCTAATGGTATATCTACGTCCCTGCCGTACGATATTCAATATAAATTCATTCAATCTATTGTTGGCTTCGAGCAGGCGCAAATCGTACGCCCCGGATATGCAATCGAATATGATTTTTTTGATCCGCGAGACCTAAAGCCGACCCTAGAAACAAAGTACATTGAAGGCCTATATTTCGCTGGTCAGATCAATGGCACCACCGGTTATGAAGAGGCAGGTGGCCAAGGCTTATTGGCTGGCCTAAACGCGGCTCGCCAATCACGCGATCAGGCGGGTTGGTATCCTACTCGAGACCAAGCCTATATTGGGGTGCTGGTAGATGACTTAATCACCATGGGTACCAAAGAGCCGTATCGAATGTTTACTTCTCGAGCAGAGTATCGGCTACTTCTACGCGAAGACAATGCCGACCTCCGCTTGACTGAAATTGGTCGTGAATTAGGGTTGGTAGGCGAGACTCGCTGGGCTGCCTTTTGTCAGAAACGTGAATCTATTGAGACTGAAAAGCAACGTTTGAATAGTACCTGGCTAAGAGCCGGGACGATTCCAGATGAGCTAGCTGAAAAAATTCTTGGCAACACGCTTAAAAAAGAAGCGAATTTAATGGAGTTGTTGCGGCGACCAGAAGTAAACTACCAAAGCCTGCATACTCTACCAGGGTCTGGTTCTGCGGTAGAAGACCCTAAAGTAGCAGAACAACTCGAGATTCAGGCGAAGTATCATGGTTATATAGAGCGCCAAACAGCTGAAATTGAAAAACATAGACGTAACGAAACCACAGGATTAGACCTAAGATTTGACTATACGACGGTTACCGGACTTTCTAACGAAGTTGCGCAGAAACTGAATGATCACAAACCGACTAACATAGGCCAGGCGTCACGTATTTCAGGGGTAACTCCTGCAGCAATCTCCTTGTTACTGGTTTACTTAAAAAAACATGGAAAAGCAGCATAGCCAGCAATCCTTAAACAGTTTCTGACATGGACCCGTAGAGACCGATTAACACGGATTTAATCCTATATATCTAAAAATGGTATTTTTATGGCGTTTACCAAAGCATTGGTTTTACGCTTGGGTGTTTGGCCCGCTTTAACCTATAATCGACGCCCCCTGTCATCTTAGTGGCGCGTTTGTTAAGCGTTACTCAATTCATTATAGGCACTCAGTTATAAACACTGAGGAGTAAATTTAACAATGAATAAAGCAGAACAAGTAATAGAAGATTCGCTAGAAGAACGCATTATGCGAGGTTTGGACGCACTTGATGTGTCTTATGGTAAAGAAGCTATCTCCAAGCTGGTCAGCTACATGCAATTGTTAGCTGAGTGGAATAAGACCCATAACCTAACGTCGGTTGATGATCTTGATAAAATGTTAGGCGTGCATATTTTCGACAGCGCCAGCATCAAACCGTATGTGAAAGGAGGGACTCTTCTAGATGTGGGCAGCGGCGCAGGCTTGCCGGGCATGATACTTGCAATTTTGTCTCCCGCTCTTGATGTGACGTCTGTCGAAACCAGAGGTAAGAAGGCGCAATTTCAAATGTATGTCTCGAACAAGTTGAACTTAAAGAACTTCACGGTTGAAAACACGCGGATAGAAGATTTTGAGCCAAAAGAAAAGTTTGCCATGATAACCGCTCGAGCATTTTCTAGCATCGAAAATCTTGTACAAGGGTCAAAACAGGCAATTGCCGAAAATGGTCGCTGGTTGGCAATGAAGGGTGCGGTGCCTGAAGAAGAACTTAAAGCGCTTAAAAAACTGGGTTTAAAATACGACACCTACGCCTTGAAGGTTCCAGAGTTAGACGCACAACGCAACCTCATTGTTATCTTTGCATCCAAGTGAAGGGTTTTGTCTGCTCTGAGCAAGCGTATTTATCCAAGGAGAATTGGACACCTAAACCAAACATGCAGACTGCGCTAAGTGACTTAGCCTTAGTAAAAATAATACACTAAAACTTTCGTTCAACAATCTACAATCAAAAATTTGGTGCTTGGCCGTAAAATGGAAATCCGTCTCGTCGACTATCAGTCTACCTCAGCTGCTGGGGTGAATTTAAACGCTTTGCGCAAGGCAATAAGCTCGCAGCAAAGCGGGCTAAGAAAAAACGATTTGGAAGATTGTGATATCGACACATGGATCGGTCGAGTTGAGGGATTAGAAAGTATTCACCTAGGTATTTGGCA
>JBLHMH010000023.1:0-29152 GCA_047621785.1 Polaribacter sp.
ATCATTTGACGCGAGATACCGAGTCTATTGATAGTGTCTTGATCCAGCTTAACGATCACTTCCTTGCCGGGCGCACCCTTCACCTCTATGCGTGATAGGCCACTCAATCCAACCAGTTTTTGCTTAAGTTTGAGCGCTGCGTTTTCAAGCAAAATTGGATCCTCAGATCCAGTAATACTCAACACCGCTGCTGGCATATCAATTTGCCGGTCATCTAATTCAATTCGGGTCACACCATTTGGAAATTGCAGTCTAGCCCGCTCGATAGCGGCCTCAACCCTATCCCAGGCGGCATCGGTGTTGTAAACGTGATCTTGTAACTCAAGGTTAAACACCACGAGATTATCGCGTGAGGTCGACGTGACATTGTTAACCTCAGCTACTTGTCCTAGTTCTTCTTCAAGTGGTTCAGTAATTAACTTCTCGATCTGTAACGGTGTTCCTCCTGGATAAAATACCTTAAGAAGTCCAACTCTGTAAGGAAAGCTAGGGTCTTCCTGACGCGACATGGAGTCCAAGGCAAATACGCCTACCGCAAGCAGCAGTAACACCAAACTAAAAACCAGTCTGCGATACTCTATAAGCGATTCAATGCAATTCTCTATTAGTGAGTTTTGCGGCGATGTGCCTGCATCCAAATCGCTCATTGCATCACCTGCACTTTCACACCATCGTATAAGTTGGCGATACCTTGCGTAACAAGCGCGTCACCGGGCATTACGCCTTGATTTACCAATACGTAATTCGCACCGACTCTTAAAGGGCGAATTGCCACCAAAGTTGCCCGACCGTCGACAACTCGATAGACAGCAGTAGTCGTTTCACCGGTCATTATTACTGAGCTGATTGGCAAGCTTATGCCACTAGAGGCTTTAATTGAAAGGAAGACGTTTACTGCTTCGCCAGGCCCTATTTCTTGTGCATCTAGCGCAACTAAAACTTCGGGCAAAGAGCCCTGCTCTCGGTAGGGGCTAATCTCAATTATCGTGCCTTCAACCTTTTCGTCGTTTGGCTCTAGCGCTCTATCGACCCAAACCATCTGGCCAACAGAAAGTTGTTTAATCAGTCGATCACTGATCGGCAAGCGTAACTCGACGGCACTGGGGTTTGATATACGAACAGCCGCTCCACCGACCGTAACTACTTCGCCGACGTCTATCATTACTTCTGTCACAGTGCCGGCAAACGGCGCTACAAGTTCAAGCTCTTTTGAAACCTGCTGTGCACGTTTAAGTTCTGCGTTTGCTGCTGCTTGAGATTTCTCCGCACTTCTAAAGAGAGTTTTGGCCTGCTCCCACTCCTGACGAGTAACAGCCTTTTGTTTATACAGCTCATTAAACCGATCAAAATCTCGTTTTGATTGCTGAGCTTCACTGGCCACCCTAGCCAAATTGACTTTAGCTCGCTGAGTGATAGGCTCCAACTCTGGGTTATAGACCTTCGCCAACACATCACCTTTATCAATCTTATCGCCTAATTTGACATTCTTTGCAATGATGCGCCCTGATACTTGGAAGCGTAGTACGGCTGTTTCAGCCGACTTGGTAGTACTTGAAATTTGCAGTAATTCAAGCGGCGGTTCTGCAGTAATCGTTTGCGTGCGCACAGAGACCACGGTTTCTTCAATTATTTCTTCCTCGTCCTTAAAAGGAATAAGATAAGCTACCACGAGTAAAGATACTATAAAAAGAGGAATGACAAAATTGTTTATTTGCATAGCAACCATCTGTTGGGAATTGTGTTTAATTGACACAGTGTTATTAAGCGACAATACGTTAATTACTTCTCTGTGAAAATGAAGTGAATACATAGCGAAGACAAAAAAAAACAATAACTAGATGAAATGAAAATCCTTTTTGGAGATTCCAACAAATATGAGCACACGATCAAGAAGCGAAGAAGAAAAAGCACGGAGACGAGAAATCCTGTTAGATGCAGCCCAAACGGTATTCTTTGAGAAGGGTTTTGAGCGTACTTCTATGTAAGCGCCAATCGCTCTAGAGTCGGGATTCAGCCGCGCCCTCCCCTATGTTTACTTTAAAGGTAAGATGGATATCTATCGAAACCTGAGAATTCGGAGCCTAGAGGTTCTACTTGAGCGAACTAAACTGCATACAGAAGAAGCCAAAACGGGCATAGAAAAACTAAACAAAGTTGGTAAGGCTTATCACTCTTACTATCTCAAAGACCGCAGACATTTTGACTGTTTATCAGTTGATATTAGCCTAAGCAATCAGGCTGATGACTTAGAACAAGAACCAGAAAAAGACCAAGAATTACTAGAAATCGAAAGAAGCATAATGGGTATCATGGTAGCGGCCATTGAACTCGGAGTAAATGACGGAACTATTGATGCACACAAAACGACCAACCCCCTCCAAACCGCAATGTTTTTGCGAGGCAGCGTGCATGGAGTAATCATGTTAACAAATGAAAGCGCTAAGGACTTAGTAGAGAAAGCAGGTTTGGATAAGAATGAGCTAGTGGAATACACAATCGAGAATGTAATAAATATTTTAAGGCCTCCACATTAGGGGAAGTAATCGAATGATAAGAACTAAGTTTACCCGACACTTTTTATGGTAAGAATGTATCTAAACTATATGAGGTAAATTATGAGTAAAGGCACCGGATACACAGTTAGATTTACACTCTCGTCAATCAAATAGTTATTCATGGCTATTCAGCTTTAGATGTTAGCCTGCGCCTTAGCGTTTCAACGATGAGTTGATATGACTGGCAGAAGATGTATTAAAAACGTACGACGATTGGCTTTAAATCGCGCAGCCAATGGGTGTCAACTCTTGCTTTTTGCCTCACTATCCAATGCCGGCTTTGAGTATACACCTCTCATTGGGCGATATTAGATTCCGTCGCACTCACTGTCTAACATCCGCAGCTTTGATCTAGATGTCTGCAACTTGGGTTTCTACTTTTTGCCCATGCTCTTTCCCATTAAAGCCAGTTTCCGCCTAACTTCCTTAGGGTCTGCAGTAAGGTCGCGGTAAATTTCTAAGCGGTCACCCTCCTCCATTAAATGCTCGATATCCACTTTCTGAGCATAAATTCCGATATTTAATTCATCCACCACGCAGTCGTGTAAGTCTGTGATCTGCGTTAAAAACCCAGATTGATCGATTAGTTCCTTGGCGCTGGTGCCGCGCATTACACGGAGCTCCTTCAGCCATTGCTTTTCAGTGCTGGCGTAGACTATTGAGACGGTTATTTTGTACATTATGACTTAATCCTGAGCGCCTATGCCATGCAATTGTTGGGCGCGTTTTTGAAACGATTCGAGCTGCATACTAATCACTTTTTCAAATACCTTTCCTAATATATTGGGGGCTAGGCTGTTGTCAAAATTAAAATTTATTTCGATCGAAACCTTAGAAGCACAATCCCCAAGTTGTTTAAATTGCCAAAGGCCATCAAAGTTAGAAAATGGGCCATCAACCAGAGACATTGCTATTGATTCAGTTGGGGTGTTTTGATTTCGAGTGGTGAAGCGAATATTTAACTTACTGTAAGCGATGTGCATACGGGCGGTGACTGTATTGTCTTGCTCATCAAGCACTGTGACTTCGGCACACCAATTGAGAAAATCAGGGTATTGCTGAACATCCGCGACTATTTCGTACATTTGCTGTGCGCTATAAGCCAGTAAGGCGGAACGTGAAATTTTCATACTATAGGTGAAGAACTGTGCAGGTTTAAGCTGGATATAACAATACAACAATCAGCACTAAAGCGAGAACCGTTGGCACCAGCATTCTAGTACAAAAACGCCAGATTCGATAAACCAAATTAATCGGTATTGCCATCGCAGCACGCGAATCAGTTGAGGAAATACGCCAGCCTGCAAATATGGCAACTAAGATCGCCGTAAGCGGCATTAAAACATTGGTGGTTAATATATTCAAAAAATCAAATAGGCCATTGGTTCTCTCTATGCCGAAGTAATAGAAACTGAAGCTCATATCATTAAAGGAATAGATACAGAGTACGCCCACTAACCACGCTAAAGTTCCCATGAACCAAGCGGCTAGTGGACGAGAAACTCTGAATTGACGGATCATCCAGGCGATAGACGGCTCTAGAAGAGAGAATCCAGACGTAAGTGCGGCTACGCCGACCAAAGTGAAAAACAAGGTGCTCCAGAGCACTGAGTTCTGTGACATTTGGGAAAAAGCGACAGGCAGGGTTTCAAAAATTAGTCCGGCACCGGAATCTGGCCTCATACCAAACGCAAATACAATGGAAAAGATCAATAGGCCCATGGTAAGTGCTATAGCAGTATCAAATACCATCACTATGCCCGCTGCGGTTGCAATTGGGCGATGCTCACCTAAGTAAGAACCAAACATAATCAGTGCACCGAGACCGATACTCAGCGAAAACAAAGCTTGGGTTAGTGCGCTAACCATTAGTTCTGCATTAATTGCACTAAAATCAACGGTCGTGAAAAAAGTAATAGCACGATCAAAATCACCTACTTGTGTTGCAAACACACATAACCAAACTAGTAGTGCGAGAAAACAAGGCATCAATACTTTAAGTGCAAGCTGTAACCCAAAACGCAGTCGCCTTGATAGTACAGTGACTACGATCAAGACAAAAATGCCATGCCAAATGAGTTGTTGATCGGTATTTCGAAGTAAGGCACCAAATGAGTGCTGAACGATTTCGGCCGGCACGTCCACAAAACTACCCGTAGCAGACTGCATAATGTAAAACAGCACCCAACTGCCTACTACGCTATAAAAGCTGAAGACCAGGAAACCAGCGATCATGCCCAACCAACCCATGCTCTGCCAAACACTCGACAGCTTCTGACGTTTTGCAATACGTCTAACTGCATGAACAGGGTTTGCCCTGCCTGATCGACCGATCATGATTTCTGACATCATAAGAGGTAGGGCGATTAGGAATACGCAAGGAATATAAACCACCAAAAACGTGCCACCACCGTGCAAGCCTAATTCATAGGGGAACTTCCATATATTTCCCAGACCAACGGCTGAACCAATCGCAGCAAACAAAAAGGACCAATAGGATGCCCAGGATTTGTTCGGCACAGCCGAGGGGTCATCCAGCCCAAGTGGCGCCATTTTACCGCGGGTACGGCGCAACTTTGCTTTATGAGACTTAAATTTAGAATGCTTGGATTTAGGCAATGTTTTTTACTGTTGTTTCTTGAGCGTCAACTGTATCATTCGTTACCAAACTTATTTATCGCTTTTATACGCGTATAAATATTATTTGGTGACAATAACTTATTAGAACCAGAATACTACAACGAATCGACTCTCATGGCGAAGCCCAAAAAATCCCCTTCCAATACTATTGCCAATAATAAAAAGGCACGCTTTGACTTTTTCATCGAAGATGAATTCGAAGCTGGCTTAGCGCTTGAAGGCTGGGAAGTAAAAAGTATGCGGGCCGGACGTGCGCAATTAAAAGAAGCCTACGTAATAATTGATAAAGGGGAGTTGTTTCTCATCGGTGCCCATTTATCACCATTAACTTCTGCCTCCACGCATGTGACCGCTAATCCTGTTAGAAAACGCAAACTATTAATGAAGCGCTTCGAAATTGAACGTTTAATCGGTCAGGTTGAACGAGCGGGTTATACCTTAGCGCCGCTGGCCCTATATTGGGCTCGTGGTAGAGCAAAGCTTAAGTTGGGCTTAGCTAAAGGTAAAAAACAACACGATAAACGCGCAACAATTAAAGAACGTGACTGGAAGCGTGAGCAACATCGTATTTTAAAGGGTGGTTAGGTTTAAAACGGGCTGGCGCACGTTAACTCTTAGTTGAAGCTGCCTAGCCATCTTTAGAATTAACAAGGAGCAGGCCAACCACGGGGGCTGGCCTGGCAGGGATTTATTTCGTTAAGACGTCAAAGAGCAACTAAAAGATAGCCATCAAGCTAGTCAATCCAAAGAACTTGATGCAAACCGTATTAATAAACACCAACAGCAATATCACTGGAATGAAAGTGCTTACCGAAAAGTTGATGTATTTACGCACCAGCGATTGCTCAAAGTCTTCATCACCAATTGCAAGCTCTGCATTGAAATTAGTCTTGCGCCAACGATACATTACAAATAAACATACAATGAGTCCGTTCAGCGGCAAGATAGTGTCATAGAACACGTCGATAATAACGTCAAAGAATGACTTACTCGCGATACCACCATAGCTGGTGAAATTTGTAAAATAGTCAACCATACCGAAAGATGCGGTACTGGCGATTACTAATAGAGCTGCTGCTGCACCTAGACACAATACGCTTTTGGAGCGACTGTAACCAAGCTCATCCTGAAACGCCGAAATCGGCACTTGGAGTATCGAAACCTGAGATGTTAGAGCTGCAAAGAAGACTAATAGGAAGAACGCACTAGCCACAAAGGTTGCGCCCATATAGCCGACCATTGTCTGCATGGACAAAAAGATTTTTGGTAAGAAAGTAAACACTAATGAAACCGAAGACGTAGACAGCTCATTGGTATCGATTTCTGGGTTAAAAGAGAAAATTGCCGGCAAGATCAAAAGACCCGCAAAGAATGCTACTGAGGTATCGACCAGGGCCACCATCTTAGCGCCACCGACAATGCTTTCACGCTTGCTCACGTAAGAGCCGTAAGTAATTAAGATGCCCATACCTAAGGATAGTGAGAAAAACGCTTGTCCTAGGGCATTACTGATCGTGGAGGCATCAATCTTTGCAATGTCTGGGATAAGGTAGAATTTCACGCCGATCATCGCATTCGGCAAAGTAAGCACGAAGAGCGTTAGCCCAACCAACATGACCAGCAAGGTAGGCATCAACACTTTGGCTAATCGCTCGATGCCATTTTGAACACCTGAATTAAGAACGAAACCAATTAACAGGGTTAATACCACTAGATAAATGAAAACCCCGCCATCCTGAATGAAATTACCAAAGTAATCAGGTTGAGCCATCGCCTCTAAATTGCCCGTTACGGCGCCCACAAAATAGGCTAATAACCAAACCGTGAGTACCTGATAAAACACCGCAATCATGAATGGTGTAATAATTGCCAGCCATCCGCCTATTTTCCAAACAAAACTATTCTGCGAAATAGAATTATAGGCACCAAGCGGGTTACGTTGAGTATTGCGGCCAAGCGACATTTCAGCAATCATTACCGGCAGGCAGATAAAAACGATGAAGACGGCGTAGACCAGTAAGAAAGCCGCCCCGCCGCTCTTTGCAGCATTGACCGGGAAACCAACTAAATTGCCGATACCCACCGCCGAACCGGCAGCAGCCAAAATAAAGCCCAGTCGAGAACGAAATTGCTCACGGTTATTTGTCATTGTGTCTTCCTTTGGTTCTCTTAGAGAATGTCTTGTTATTGAGTGTTCTAAATCAATTCTCTCTAATGAGAGATTATTATTATTTTATAGATCACTATATTTATGCACCCAATACTAGCTTTTGATCGATATCTTGACAAGGCTTATAAACAAGTCATGAAGCAGCGCTCAGGGCTTGGCTAATATGCAGATAATCATAGCTGGTGATTTCATGCATATTATTGTCTAAATCGTGAAAATAGAGCGACCACGAGGCGTCATGATCGGAACATCGTTTAAGAAGCTGTTTGTCTTCTAGATAAGTCTTCCATTTTAAGAAATCGGTGCCGCTGGTATTAAATGCAATTGCGGTAGATGGTTCGAACACCGAACGGGCAAACAACGCCAGATGAATTGTTCCGGAAGCATCTTCGATGGTTAATGGCCCATTGGCATCCTCGGCCCAAAACTCAAAGGCCTTGGTGACCCGAAACCCAAGTACTTCTTGATACCAAGCCGCAGCTTTGTCTCTATCGTGTACATACACATGCACATGATCTATTCCATTAAGTTTAGGAATCATTGTCTGCTGGCCTTTTCACGTAAGCCAAGAATGGCGTTTTCTGCTTCAAACAACATCAGATTCTTATCTACGTCATAGTTTCTTTCTTGCAAAGACTGCGGGTCCCATTCGCTACGTTCTTGGGCAAAGAAATCTCCCCCATAAATATGGATCGCAGCGGTAAAATTGGAGGTAGGGTTGGTCACTGAATGAATCAACTTTTCGCCTAAGACTTGAACTTCACCAGGCCCTATGGATTTCGCTCCGGCTGCTTCAATCTGCCCTGCCGGGTCGCTATCTAGTCTACGCCAAAAAATATTGTCTTCGCGCCCACAATACACGCCAATCACCGCCCACATATTGTGATTGTGTGGCAGCAACGTCATTTTTGGCGCCCAGACGACATTAATTATGGTTAGATCACTACTGACATGTAATCGCTCTATCTTTGCGCTGCGAGGTTGTCCTAATTGCTGATAAATCTCATCAGGCTTGGTGACCACTTCCGCCAGCAGTTTGGAAATAATAGCTTTTGCGTGGTCCTACTTTATTGCGTCTTGGCAGTTATCGACAAATTTTTCTAGCGTGAACGACAAATTACTTCTCCGAGTTATTACGATGATCAGCTTAAGCCAAGTTTTTAGCTTGAACCTAATATTCTACAGCAAGATCATCGAAGGCTTTATCCTTGAATTGAATGACCCAAACACTTAGCTAATCCAAAGAAGGTAAATGAGTGGCGGGCCGAGCAATATGAGCATGCCCAGTATAGAAAATACCGCTTCATGATCATGCGGGTATTCAGGATTTTTACCGAGAGTAATTATTCGCACCAAGAGATAGCCCACGTGAAAACAAATGACTTGAAAGAAAACCTCAACAATCAGGTACACAAACAATTCAAAAATTGCGCCTATTGACCTATTTATGGGCATTCCCAAGTACCTCAAATTAAATAACTAGTGACTTGTGTTTAGATGTTATTACAAAAAAGGCCGAGTAGTAATACTTACTCGGCCTTTCATGTTTGCTGTTTGCTTGAACTTAGCTGTTACGCAGTGCAGCAATTCTGTCATCCAATGGCGGATGAGTGGAAAACAGCTTCTTAACATCACTATTAATGCCGAATGCTGCTAACTGGTTAGGCAATTCACCTGACTGGCCACGCTTAAGCTTTTCTAAAGCGCCAATCATGCCCTGCTTAGTTGCATATTTTGCGCCACCTTCATCGGCACGGAACTCGCGTACTCGACTGAAATATGACACTACAATACTTGCCAAAAACCCAAATATCACTTGGCCAACCATGAATCCAACGAAGTAACCAATACCTCTTCCATCACGATCAATCATGAGGGCTAGACCTCGGGCGAGCACCAAGACAAATACATTTACCACACCCTGGATCAGGGTAAGAGTAATCATATCGCCATTCGCCACGTGCGCTATTTCGTGTGCCATAACTGCCTCGGCTTCCTCACGGCTCATGTTTTGCAACAGACCTGTACTGACTGCAACAAGGGCATTGTTTCGGTTTGCACCGGTCGCAAAGGCATTCATATCTGGAGTATTAAAAATGCCAACTTCAGGCATTCCAATACCAGCAGCTTTGGACTGACGGCCTACGGTTTCTAGCAACCAACGCTCAGTATCGTTGCGTGGCTCAGTAATCATCTGAACACCAGCAGCGCGTTTGGCCATCGCCTTAGATGTTAAGAGTGAAAATACTGAGCCACCAAAACCGGCAACTAAGGCAAAAACCATAAAGGTACCGTTCTGATTTCGATACTCAGGGGGTAAAAATTGGATAATTATACTTACGACCAGCATAATGGCTGCATTAGTAACCAAAAAATAAAAGATTCTTCTCACAAGGTTGTTCCTCAAGTCAAATGGGTGTCTATAATATGCTGCTGTTTGTAGATAGATTCAAGAGTCTGGGTATGACTTTTTTTTAACTCGAAAATCACAATATTATTGGATAATAAACATGTTTAATTCGTTACAAGATTTTTTTTCACGAAAGTCCTCGGGAACTAAAAGTAACAAAGAACCAACTGATGATGACCTCAAGCTTGCCGCTGCCACCTTGATGTTCGAGATGGTACGTTCTGACGGCAAGGTGGATCAACTGGAAATCGTCGCGATGGCCGCGATTCTTCGTAAACAGTTTAATCTTCCCGCTGAAGACATCCACGAGATGATTAGACTAGCCCGACATACATCAGACCACTCGGTGAGCTTGCAAGGTTTCACCAGCGATATTTGCGGAAACTGGGGCAACGCTAAGAGAGTGAAATTACTCGAGTACTTATGGTTAATAGCACTAGCCGACCAGAGAGTTGATGCGCATGAGCGCCATCTACTGCGCAAAGTCGCAGGGTTGCTCTACATGACAGAAGTGCAAATTGTTCAAGCTAAAGAAAATGCCACTGCAACTTTGGGCTTGGATGATTTCTAGCGTGCGTAGACACGATTGCGTAAGGGTTTTTAATTAATTAAGGGCACGACACATGGTAGATAAATTTAGCGACCTAATAGAACCGAGACTGTTTAAAACCGAACAGGCTACTGGTTTAACCGAAGCAGACATTCAATTAGCCGCCGCAATATTAATGTTCGAAATAATTGTGTCGGATGGTCATGTTGATCGAATGGAAATCGCCGAAATGGTAGAGATACTGCGTAAACAGTTTGGTTTGGGCAGCGAAGAAATCGGCGAAATTTTGGTGCAAGTACGAGCCGTTAGCGGAGAAAGGCTTGAACTAGAGCCGTTTTGCTTGAAGCTTAGGCAATATTGGGATGATGATCAACGACTCCGCTTGCTGAATAACCTTTGGATTATTGCGCTTGCCGACCGAGTTCTCGACGACCGCGAACGGTCAATCATCGATCAATTTGCAAAGTCTCTTAATTTGAACGATGAGAATATTGAACGCACCCAAGCGGCGGCTCAGGAACGGTTAGATTTAAACCTCTCTTCATTCTGATATACGAACAACTCACCCAACCATTAACCCCTTAATAATAAAAGAAAATAATGTTTAAAATATTCGCTTCACTATTTTTCGCCAGCATGATGATTGCTTGCACTCCGACAAACCAAGGCAATAGCACAGACGCGCCGAAGGCCTCAAATTTGGAGTCGTCTAAGCCGATTAACCTGACCCTAGCTCATAGTTGGGCGAAGGGATTTCCAGTGTTTGGTGAATCAGTCGATGCTTATGTGCAATTGGTTGACGAAATGTCTAACGGTAAAATTAAGATCCGCTCGGACAGTGCAGGCAAGCATAAGTCTGCTTTTGGGATTTTTGATTTCGTAAAAAGTGGTCAATACGATATCGGGCAATCTGCATCCTACTACTTCGGCGGCAAAGACCCTGACACTCTATTTTTTACATCTATGCCATTTAGCATGACAACCGAGGAGCAATACGCTTGGTTTTATCATGGTGGTGGCCTCGAGCTGGCCAATGAGGTTTACGCCAAGCACAACATGCAAGTCATGTTGGGTGGCAACACCGGCGTACAGATGGGCGGCTGGTTTCGCAAGGAAATTAATTCGCCTGATGACTTAAAGGGTCTGAAGATGAGAATTCCAGGCTTCGCCGGAAAAGTGATGGCGGGCGTTGGAGCAGTACCCACTAATATCCCGGCCGGTGAGCTATATCAATCCTTGGAGCGCGGCACTATAGACGCCCTGGAGTGGGTTGCACCCGGCATGGACCTGCGCATGGGATTTCATAAAATTGCACCCTACTATTATTCAGGCTGGCATGAACCTGGCAGCGAGTTAATGTACTACTTCAATACAGATAGCATGGCCAAATTGCCTGAATGGGCGAAATCAATATTGCTCAACGCTGCCCGCTTAACCGCATACAATATGACAACGCATTCATTTGCCGAGAATGCTGACAACCTAGACGTAATCTCTAGTCAATATCCAAATGTGCAAATTCGACAATTCCCTGAAAACGTAATGCAAGCCCTCAAGCAGTCCAATGCTGAACTAATTTTAGAGGAGCGCGCTCGCAGCCCCTTGGCCGAGAAGATCATTGCGTCACGCGAAGAATACTTACGCAAAGCACGTGCTTGGACAAACATCGGGCTTAAAGCTTATCTTGACACCGTAACGGATTAAATTTAATTCCCCCTAGGCCCTGACCTAAACTCTAGCTCGCTATGTTAAAAACTATTGAACAAAGGCTCAAGCGCCTTATGGATGTGCTGGGTGCCATCTCTGCAGCGCTATTGATTTTATTGGTTGTCCTGATGGCCTATAACGTCATTGGCCGCTATGCATTTCGCAACTCATCGATTGGTCTAGAAGAGCTGTCATGGCACCTCTACGCCGCTATATTCTTGCTTGGCATACCGTTTGCTTTACGTACTAAATCGCATGTTCGAGTCGATTTACTGTATGAAAACTTCAAGCCGAAAACCCAAGCATTAGTAGACTTAGTGGGTTGTATTATCTTTCTGATCCCCTTTTGTTTGGTAGTGATATGGGCCGGTTGGGAATTCACCCTGTCATCTTATCAATTGGGTGCACAACCCGATTCGCTAAGCTCATTTTTTAACCAATTGGTCAACGGTGGCATTGGTGAGCGCTCGCAAGATCCAGGCGGTTTATTAAACCGTTGGATAATTAAAGGCGTTATTCCGCTGTCATTTGTATTTCTATTGCTTGCGACTTTTGCTTTTTTTATTGAGCGTTTGAATGTGTTTCTAGATCTAGGTTCATCCAGTAACGACAACTCGGTTACGGATCGATGATTGGTATTTCAATATTTTTGGTTGCATTATTGCTTCTGCTGTTCGGCTTTCCTGTTGCGTTTACATTTGCCGGCATCGGCATTGCCTTTGTTGTGTTGTTCGCAGACCCAAACCAACTCGCACAAATACCCTATCGAATTTATTCGAACATGGGTGATAACGGCGAGGGAATGGTTTTAATGGCGGTTCCATTATTTATTTTCATGGGCCTGATATTGCAACGTACCCGACTCGCAGAACAATTACTTGAAGCAATGGGGCAACTTTTTGGATCATTGCGTGGGGGGCTGGCAATTTCGACTGTTTTGGTCGGCGCCCTACTTGCTGCATCAACCGGCGTGGTTGGTGCAAGCGTTGTGGCAATGGGGCTCATTTCATTACCCGTGATGCTCCGTAACGGGTATCAAACCGAACTCGCGACTGGCACTATATCGGCAGCAGGCACCTTGGGCCAAATCATCCCACCGTCAATCGTGTTAATTATTCTTGGTGACGTGCTAAATGTTCCCGTGGGAGATCTGTTTCGAGCCGCACTAGTGCCAGGAATGGTGCTTATCGCCGCCTATATCGCTTATATCAGTATCTATTGCTATCTCAAGCCTGAGGCTGGGCCACCAATGCAAACCTTAGATGCGAGCGTGAGTCGGTCTAAAATTATAGTCAATGCTTTAATTGCTGTTATCCCACCCTTATTGCTTATTTTGGTCGTACTTGGTTCTATTTTCAATGGCGTCGCCACACCGACTGAATCATCGGCCTTAGGCTGTATAGGCGCAGTCATTTTGGCCATTTTATATCGCAAATTCTCGTTGGCAATGTTCTGGGAGAGCGCGATAGAGACCGTCAAAATTACCGCTATGGTTTTTGCTGTGTTACTGGGCGCATCGATCTTTTCAATGGGATTTTCTTATACTGGTGGAGAACACCAGGTTGAACAATTACTATTAAGCATTCCTGGCGACAAGTGGGGGTTCTTGATCTTTGTTATGTTGATGATCACCCTACTAGGCTTTTTCCTCGACTATATCGAAATATCTTATATCGTCTTACCGCTGGTTTATGTAGTGGTAGAGGAGCTCGGCATTAATATGGTTTGGTTTGCGATATTGGTTGCGATGAATTTGCAAACATCGTTTCTTACCCCACCATTCGGCTTTGCTTTGTTTTACCTCAAAGGCGTCGCACCAGACGGTGTCACGACCCGACAAATCTATAAGGGTGTGGTTCCATTCATCTTAATTCAGCTATGCGTACTGCTTACTCTATTACTCTTTCCGCATTGGTATGGCATGAGCTCTGAGCAAGCCAAACTTTGGTAATACCCCTATTTAGGTAGGCTTCACTCACTAGGGAATTGAAGCGTGCTTTGCTCGCCCCCGAGTTGCCAGTCTTTTTGCTTAGCCAAATTGTATAGGCTCGACCAACGGTCTTCGGAAAAAGGATGACTGCGAAACATTTCAACCATCTTTTTGTTAGCGATTGCCTCTGCCTGGTCAGACTGATCCCCTTCGATCTCGGCGAAGGTTTCAAACAACTGTTTAATGCCGCCTATATTTCTATAATAACGCTGTAGCATTTGCGCCGAGGCTGCATCAGATGCGCTTTCTTGTTCGCGAGAGAACTTCATCATACTTAGGTTTGCTGAACTGCCAATTAGCCATTCCCCCGCGGCACTACCCGAGGTTCCACTAATAAAGGCCGCCAAGCTAGCAAGCGTCAAACCTTTGCCCAAAGCAACAATAGGATGCCGATATTTTATATGTGCTATTTCATGGCCCATCACGGCGGCAAGCTCATTTTCGGATTTCATTTTATCGATCAAACCTCGAAAAAAAATCAGATTGCCGCCTAGGGTGGCAAATGCATTTACCGTATCTGAATCATCATAGTGAACTGTGATGGTTATTTCATCAGGCAAATCCATATGCGGCGTAAGGCGGTCGGCTAAGTCTTGCAAATACTTTTGCTGAGGTGATTGCTCGACAATCGATAGCTCAAATTGAGCCACCATTTTCTTTTCAAAGTCGAACGGAATATGCCTGGCAAACCTACCTGCAATTGCATTCAGAGTAAATATTACGACCACTACTATTACCGCAATACCAATAATCAGAATTGCGAATTCCTTTAAAGGATGCTCTTGGGAATAGTTAATTCCTTCTGTTGGCTTGGGGTTTTGGTACTCCAAAATAGTTATTTCTCGGGCAAGCGGTTAAGTAAGAAAACTAGGCTTTAATGGCGCTACCGTAAACTAATACCTCGATAGAGCCTAAGTTTCCCTGTGCTCCTTTTGAAATTGAAGACGTTTCAAACTTGACGTTTATTACCTGATTAGCGCCTAAGGATTGAGCTTGTTGCTTCATCCGCAGCACAGCTTCGCGCCGACCTCGATCGAGCAACGATTCATAGCTTTTTAGACGCCCGCCTACCAATTTTTTAAGACTAGCCACAAACATTTTGAAGTAGTCGGATGAAATAACAACATTGCCGTGGACTAAAGTTCCGCCAGAATTTCGTACGGGGTCAAAACAAAACCGAGTATCGAATATCATCACGTCACGCAGCTGCTCTTCGCGCTCAAGAATAGATTGGTAATGACGTTTTTCTCGAAACGAGCCAAACCCGTAACCTAAGCCCAGTAGTATGACAACAATTATGATATCTAACATGATTAGTATCCTCGGTATCTATTGCTTCACAGTTCTGGTTGGTCAATCACAACCGCGGTTCCATACACAAACAACTCGGCCGCGCCCTGAGCGACTGACGATGTTGCAAAACGCACGTTCAATACCGCATTAGCCCCAATACTCTCTGCCTGTGCAATCATACGTTCAGTCGCCTCTTCGCGTGCTTCGCTCATTAACTCTGTATACGACACTAACTCACCACCGAGTATATTCTTAAATCCAGCGAGAATATCTTTGCCAACATGCTTGGCTCTAACAGTGCTGCCCTGCACCAGGCCAAGATGTTTTAATACCCGCTTTTGCGGAATGACTTCCATATTCGATATCAGCATGTTTGCCTCTTTTAGGGTTTGAGTGGGTTTACTATGTAAAAAATAAGTATGGGGACATTAAACCACGCTTCAAGATTTGGTCAAACCTCAAAGGACACTTAGCCTAATCACGCTATTAATTAATTCAAAATTAAGATTTATAGCCTTTGGGCTACTGCTCGAGCGATTACTCGCTCTTCATCAGTCGCAATAACCAGCGCTAAGGTTGTTCCGCTGCCAATATTTTGTTGATTTGAATTGTTAGCGTCGCGATTAACGCTCAGTCCCAAGTAATCCATGTTTTCTAGAACCATTTCTCTAATTACCGAAGCGTTCTCGCCTATGCCCCCACAGAACACCAGAGCGTCTAAGCCACCCATCACGGCGCTCATTGCACCGATCTCACGACGAATACGAAACACATAATAGTCAATCGCCTGGCGTGCTTCAGTTGCCTTTGACTCGAGCAGGGTACGCATGTCTGAGCTAATACCCGACAGTCCCTTTAAACCACTCTCCTCGTAGAGTATGCCGCCAATTTCTTTAGGGCTTAAACCCTTATCCATTAGATACAACAGAACACCCGGGTCCAGCTGCCCACAGCGGGTACCCATTGGCAGACCATCAAGGGGTGAAAAGCCCATGGTAGACCCCCTACTCTTACCGTTCTGTACTGCGCATATAGAAGCACCGTTGCCTAGGTGAGCGACAATTACTTTTGCCTTCAAAAGCTCAGGCCACTGCTCTTTTAACTCAGTTGTTATGTAGTCGTATGACAGCCCATGAAATCCATAACGACGCACGCCTTCGTCATAAAAATCCCGTGGGATCGCAAATACATCGTTAACCCATGGCTGGCCTCGGTGAAAAGCGGTATCAAAACAGGCTACTTGAATCGCCTTTGGAAAAGCCTTTCGAGCTGCCTCAACAGAAGCCAGATTATGTGGTTGATGTAAGGGTGCTAAAGGAATCAAGGCTGACAAACGCTCAATATTTTCATCGTTTAATATAATAGGCTCAACGAACTCAACACCACCATGAACAACCCGGTGGCCCACGCCCACCACCTCTCTCCCTTCCAATATGGGCCTAATTGTCTTAAGAATAAGTGACATGGCAATCGCATGATCGGCGGTTCCAATCTCGCTGACTGTCTTGCTTCCATTATGTTTAAATAATAACCGCGCCGCCGGGCCTAGATTTTCTATCTGACCGTCGGCAATTTCCCTTACTGACAAATTACGCTCAATCGCTGGACGATTCTTCGGCTCCGCCAAATACACAGAAAACTTAAGCGACGAACTGCCGGCATTAATGGTAAGAATTACACTCATAGTAGGGCTATTGGCTGGTTAATTTTACATCGGTAATATTATAGGCCTTGGTTCGACCTAAAAATCGGATTGTAGGTATAAGTCCAAATATTTACATGATCCGCTTATTAATTTATTTCCCGTCGAGGCAGTAATTAAGAAAAAAACCGCTTAAAGTAAGCGGTTTTCTGTTCATTGATAAAAGAGTTTCCCTAGAACGGTTAAGCAGATGACATTCATATTGCCAAAAACAAAAAAAGCCCCTAAATATTAGGGGCTTACGTTAAATAATTTACATCATTGCCGAAGGTACTTTTTAGAACGGAATGTCATCATCGGGTATTAGCGGGTATTAGGGACGTTACCCTTTAATTTTTCATCATTGAGCGGTCTAAAGAGTAAGGATTAAGGGGTAACGCCCCTAATACCGTTGGTAATTCTCTTTGATACCTAAAAGTCGGGTGACAGGTATAAGTAAAACGGTTTAAACAATCCACATGTCGCCAAGATTGCATATTTCCGTCGCTGTTCAATCCTAGTTTGCCATAGCCTATGAGAGCAAGCGAGAGTTTGTAGATAAAGATAAGTCATATCACAAATCTTCAAAACATACTGAAATTGGGCTTAAATTTTTCAAACAACTGCGGCCAACTAGCAGTATTCAGGGCTTTTATTGCTATCGATCCAGCAACTTAAATATGAGTTGAAACGTAATAAACCGCCGCCTCAGACACACTGGCTTCTAACTTATCTGAAGCAATTGTGCTCATACATAATTCGGTAAATTGACCCACGGCGGAGCCAATGAAAGGCCTAACGTGGGTCAATAAGCGACCATTACTAGCGACTAATGTCAACGTGAAATCTGGGGCTGTAATCTGAACATCCAAATCAGCGATTATTTCAAACTCTAACGGAGTGTACTCAGCGTCACCCGACAGCAATAAACCGACGATAATAGATTTTTTCTTTCATACACTATCGTTAAAGAGTCATCGCTTAGCTGCGCTAACTGAAAAAAGAACTATTAAAATATTCAATTGAATACATGACTTCGTGCTTGTATAGCAAGAGTGCACATAGTTGGCATCCATATACTTGGGTTTTATCCTGATCTCGATCCGCTTTGAGCTATCGCGAAAATGACCAATTGTATTTTATTTAATCAGATTGATTGGCTATCCAGACAGAGCCTACTTAAGCCAATTACCTTTAACCTCCATGCTATAATCATTTTCAAATTATAATATCTTTTTGAGTGATCCATATGTACGAACTACTAGGGAAAGTAGCACCAACGGCCCTAGCCCTGCGCGCTCATTCAACGCCTTCCGCGCGGCGATTCAATCCACATATCGATCGCATCATTGAACAAAATATCGATTTACCAAAATCACTAATCGATGATCAAGAGACACCCATAGCTGAGTCTTTACATACTCAGTTTTGGGCAAATACAGAGCAACGGACGGCCAAGCTAAAACAGGTATATAGCGAATTATCTGAACCAGAAGATCTTATCGTGATGATCTGCTGCAAAAAATTTTGTGCCTTTTTAGAGTTATGGATTCAATCCTGCGAGAAAAACAACATTGCCGTTCGTGACAAAACCTTGATATTCACTTTAGATGCGCAGGCGAATTCACAAGTAAACCGCATGGGTTTTAAAAGTTATCTGTTTGATCCAAATATCTACCAACAGGCCGGTGGAGCAGAACGTTACGGTGATCATGATTTTCGACGCACCATGTTTTATAAAAATGCGGCCATCTTTGAGTCTCTTAAGCTCGGCGCCAATATACTCTTTCAAGATGTTGACCTGATATGGCGAAAGGATCCCTTCATTTATTTGAAAGAACATAATCCGAGCAGCCAAATTCAAATAATGTATGACGGCCCAAATAGGCGGCATTACCCCTATTATGCGAATACTGGTTTTTTATATTTGAAGAACGAAGCTGTGTGCCGTGCCGTATCTGAAACGGCGCTACGTAACACTGCTGCAATTTTTAAATTAGGCGGGCATCAGCCTCCTTTCAATCGAATATGTCACCATTTTGCAGTGCATAACCTATTGAATTTATCCGTGCTGCCTGAATCATTATTTTTAAACGGGCATTTATTCAATACGTCCAGTGGTTTGAGGCCTGCGGCAGAAAACTGGCAAACTGACGGCATTGTTATTCATTACTCTTGGACTGGTGATTGCGCTGATAAAATACGAAAACTTGAAAAATTCGACTATTTTAAGAGCTAATGCTACCGAGTTTTGAATTGTAAAAGACCGTCTTGGGTAGTGCGGGTCATGTCTTGACCAGCCTGAGATATCAAACGTTTTATTGATCATCAGTCAATAACTATCTCAGGTTTTTGTTGCATTACGCACCAAGTGCCTAACACCAAAAGATAAACTTGGTTTCGAAGCTCCTTAATCTTTATCAGTCATAGCTAAGCCTCTGAATATCAGAGGCTTAGCTATGAAAACTAACACTTACTATCTAAGCTAACCTCAAAACGGGATGTCATCATCAAAATCGTTTGATGGCTGAGGTTGTGCCGCTGGCCGCGGAGAAGCTTGTTGGCCTCTCTGTTGCCCACCTTGCTGCTGAGGTGCTTGTTGGCGCTGTTGTGGCGCTTGATATCCACCATCGCCGCCCATCTCACCACCACCGCCGCCACGTCCACCTAACATTTGCATTTCGCTGGCGACAATCTCGGTGCTGTACTTATCCTGACCACTTTGATCTTGCCATTTGCGTGTTTGCAACCTGCCCTCAATATAGACCTGCGAACCCTTCTTCAAATACTCACCGGCGATTTCACCAAGACGGTTGAACATGACGACTCTATGCCACTCAGTTCGATCTTGCTGTTCACCGGTATTCTTATCTTTCCAACTGTCCGTAGTTGCTACACTGATATTGGCAATTGCGCTGCCGTTAGCGGCATATCGAACCTCGGGATCATTGCCCAAGTTACCAACTAAAATTACTTTATTAATACCACGTGCCATTATTTACTCCAATTTATTTGTTATTCGTTCACCATTGCTGGTGGTAGCCAGCCAACATGTTGATTTAATCAAATCAGACACATTATTAGAAGAGTTATTTTATAGATTTAGTCGACGCATGTCGATGAGCCAGAACGGGTATTCGAATCATTTCGATGTGCCTTGTCTTACAGAAATGCGGCAGTTTATGAATCTCTTAAACTCGGCACAAATATACTGGTTTCAACGTGTTGACCTTATCTGGTTAAAGGACCGTTTCATTTGTTTAAAAGAACAGAATCCAAGTTCAAATCATGTATGACGGTCTGAATAAGCGGCATTATCCTTAATTACGCGAATACTGGCTTTTTCTATTTGAAAAACGAAGCCGTATCTGAAACGGCGCTACGTAATACCGCGTCTATTTTTACATTAGGCAGGCATCCGCCTCCCTTTCAATCAGAATTATGCAACGCTTATTATAGGTTCTCTTGACGCTGAGGTGACTCTCTTCGCAAAGTCAGGGTGCAGATTGAACATCACGACATCGCATTAATCACATCGACTAGAGCATTTCGATCAATCGGCTTGGGGAGGAATCCGTCCGCACCGGCGCTATACGAATCGCTTATGTCCTTAGGTTGGACATTCGCGGAAATGACGATGATTCGAGGTTGAGTAATTGCGCCATTAGAGCGAATTTCACGCATCGCTTGATAACCATCCATCACAGGCATTTGTAGATCCATGAATATCAAATCGTAAGGCAATTTATTTACGAGCTCCACCGCCTCCAAGCCGTCTACAGCCACATCGGCGATGAATCCAACCCCATCTAGGATCTTAACGACCAACAACCGGTTAACGGGATTGTCTTCGACAATCAATATCTTCACCTTTTTATTTGTCTCGGTTACCGCCAGATCCTTAGCTTCACTTCGCTGACGCGGTATTGTTTTCAGCGGAAGCGATAAAACGAACTCCGTCCCTGCCCCGAGAACGCTGCTTACCGTTAAATCTCCGGACATCAAACGACTCAATTTTCTCGCAATACTCAAACCAAGACCAGTTCCTGCGTACTCCCGAGACAATGAAGAATCCACCTGCTGAAAGGGATTGAAGATTGCTTCAAAATCCGTTTCGGAAATTCCAACGCCTGTGTCTGTGATCGAAAATAACAAACGTTCCGACTCGGTTGTGACATTAACCGTTATTTGGCCCTCCAACGTAAACTTTAACGCATTGCTGATCAGATTCACCAGCACTTGCCGAACCCTCGCTTCATCTGCAAGGATCCAATCCGGAGCTGAAGAATCAACATTAGCAACCACCGGAATCTTGTTCTCTGGATTGGCTAATTTACACGCTCGAATAGACGATCCAACCAATTTCTTCAAATTCAGTGAGCTAGCTGAAATCTTTAATTCCTTTGCTTCAATTTTTGAAAAATCAAGAATGTCGGTAATTAAACTCAACAAATGATTACTCGACTCACAGATAATATCCGTAAATTCAAGTTGCTCAGGATCCAGCGAGGTCTCTCTCATTAAGCCCGACATGCCAATGATCGCATTAAGTGGCGTTCGGATTTCATGGCTCATCGTTGCCAAAAACTCACTTTTGGCTTGACTTGAAGAATCAGCCATTTCTTTGGCCGTAATTAAGTCTTTGGCCTGATCCGCCAGCATGTCTTGCACAATTTTTAATTGACGGACGGTCGATTGGAGCTCTTCCTCATGCTTCGCATCTGATATTTTTGTGGCTGCCATCGAGGCAATCGTCACAAGAATTTCTTCATGCTTCTCCGTGTAGAAATCAACGCCTGCATTCTCTGAATCAATAACCCCAATGCACTCACCATGAAGCACAATGGGCACGGCCAGTTCTGAAAGCCTGAATGCGTCATCAACAATGTACCTTGAATCCAGACGAGAATCGCGAATACGCTCCGGTTTCATATTGCTAGCTACCGAACCGACTATTCCCTCTCCAAAGGAAATCCTAATCGGGTCAACAATCAAACGACCTTCAGGGCTCTTGGCTCCATAGGCGGCCGTCTGGACCAAGTCACCGGAGTCTCGGTCAATCAAATAGATCACGCAATCATTGAATCCAATGCCCGCGATTGCACGATCGGCGATGAGCCAAAAAATCTCGTCGAGTGTTGATCTTTGAAGGAGGTCGACCGCAAAAGTGCTGAGTAACTTCAGATAATCCTCAGAACTTAAATCCTCAGATCTACCCATTCTCGATCCCTATCTTTACTTGAATCCGACGTCTGCAGGGGCGGGGCAAACTCGCCGACCACATCACTCCGCTAGCGGATGTGCGACTTGCGTCCGCACGAGGAATCACCTCCGGTGACCCCATTAAAACTCCAATAGGAATTACCTTCAATTCATATTTTTGCACTTTATTACGATCCAATTTCAGATTCCGGTTTTCGAACAATTTAGAGTTTGCGTACTCGTTAATAACAACCTTGGCCAATGACTCCTTAAGAGACCTCGTGTTGGAGATCGTATGTATTACAATCGACGAAACATTATTATTCTACTGCATTTCTGTTTTCTTAACTACTCTTCGGCATCATAAACACCCTAGCCCCCTAAATCAATGAGTATCAATCGCCCCAAAACACTACGTCATCCGTTGAAAGTAGCTTTAACCGGGCGTAATCTACCTGTCTGCTCGAGCAGCAAACATTGGATCCCGATTTAAATAACCGTATCAGGTTTTATATTTCGTACCAAACGACCTACGCCCCAAGCGACTAAGCACCCAATGTAGGCTTGGTTTCAAAACGCCTTGAAATGACTAATCTTTAAAGAATATCTGGCATAAGAATCTTTTTAAAAACAGAGGCTTAAAATTGAACTGTTACATTAATGACTCAGGTCTACATCAAGAGAAATATCATCATCAAAATCGTTTGACGGTTGAGGTTGTGCCGCTGGCTGCGGAGAAGCTTGCTAACGCTGTTGTGGCACTTGATAACCACCGTCGCCGCCCATCTCAGAACCACCACCACGCCCACCTAACATTTACATGTCGCTGGCGACAATCTCGATGCTGTACTTATCCTGACCACTTTGATCTTGCCATTTGCGTATTTGCAATCTGCCCTCGATATAGACCTGTAAACCTTGTTTCAAAAACTCACCGGCGATCTCACCAAGACGATTGAACATCACGACTCTATGCCACTCGGTTCGATCTTGCTGTTCACCGGCATTATTGTTTTTCCAACTCTTCTTAGTTGCTACACGGCTATTGGTAATTGCGCTGTCGTTAGCGGCATACCGAACATCGGGATCATTACCCAGGCCAGCAACTAAAATCACTTAATTAATGCCGCTTGCGATCATTTACTCCAATTTATTTCTTATTGGTTCACCACCGCGGTTGGGGAACCAGCCAATATATTGATTTTCGATGTATAGGTATCTTCCGCCTAGATGGATTAAAATGCTATTCAGCTTTTCATTGCACCTTCACCTTATAAAAACAAATGATCGAATCACTAAGACATAGCTACGCTCGCTTTAGACTACGCTATCCGATTTATTTTTTTCACCACATACCAAAATGTGGCGGCAGTAGTGTGAGGGACGCATTGGAAAGCTGGTTTCATGTAAACGATGACTATTATAATGAATCCGCTAAATCAAGTTTACCGCCATTTGAGTTATCGCAAGCCAATAACCATAACTGCATTAGCGGTCACTTCGGCCACCAGGGGTTTTTTATAGACCAACGTTATCCCCCAATATTTGATGGTAGGAGGGCTCGCAAACGATATCGCGTCTTTATGTTTTTGCGTGATCCCTTACAAATGAGATGTTCGCTGTATCGTCATGCCATTAAAACAGGCACGTCAGAGCATGCTGATTTAGCCAGTGCGATTAAGCCATTCAATAATTATTACGCACGCATCATTAATGTCAGTGAAGATAACTGGAAGCAAAGGCTTGACCAATACTATTTCATTGGTATTGCTGACGATCAATTGCAAGCAAGCTTTGACTTGCTCGCAAAGATGATTGGCAAGCCGCAAGTCGAATTACCTAAAATGAATACCACTCATGAGGAATATAAACTGTCGAGCAAATCACTATCAGGGGCTCAGATTGCTGATTTCAGATCGGCCAACGCTCTGGACTATGAGATATTTAACTACGTTAAGGCCCGCATCGAAGGACTCAGCTCACACAGCAAATAGATCATTAGCGATTTTCTTCTGACTCCTGCAGGCAATTGAGCCAAGTGATAACGACGCAACAAACTCACAGATAATTAAAGCCAATGATTGCTTCCATGGCTTTGGTGTCCAATCTCTCTTTATCGACTTTTAGATAGGCCGTACGCTCACCTTCCATAATAATCACTTCTTCTATTCCTTCTATCGCCTCCAATTGCATTTTACAGTCGGAGCCTGCTTGTGCGCTAACAGTCACGACTAGGCTGTCAAGCAAGCGGATCTGAGGCGCTGAACGTACTATGTATGCCCATATAAGCAACAAAAATGCACAAATTCCAAACACCGCGTTGACGCCAAATGCACCATAGAGAGTGCCGCCTAAAAAGCCACCAAAGAATACGCCGGTAAACTGAAATGTATTATAGACCCCCATCGCCGAGCCTTTACTTGCCGCTGGAGCGACTCTCGAGACCAGAGAAGGCAACATGGCCTCTAGTAGGTTGAAGCCCCAGAAAAAGAAAAACAGACAAGCGATTAAACCGTTGATGCCCATCGGGCGCCAAATCAATAAAGCTTGTGCGACCAGTAAAATACAAATCGCAGCGAAAAATATCCGCATTAGCCAAGCTTTGCGAGATGAGAGAATAATCATTGGCACCATGAATACAATTGACGCTAGCAAGGCTGGGACATAAACCTGCCAATGTTCATGGGTCTGTAGTTCAAGCTGTTCAAGTAGGATTACAGGCACTACAACAAACATTGCCATCAACACGAAATGCAGTATAAAAATACCAAAATCGAGCCTGATTAATTGCGGGTTACGCAATAGTTGCAACATTCTGGTGGGTACTGCACGCACCTCTAAGTTAAAGGTCTGGACTGGCGTTGGCACCAGTTTCCAAACAACAAAAATAGAAGCGCAAGCTAGCACTGCTGTCATGATAAACAGACCTTTGACACCTATAAAGAATTCCAAAATAGGCGCAGCAATGAGCGCCAATAAGAACGAAAAACCGATAGTCATGCCAATGATAGCCATGGCCTTGGTGCGCTGGTCTTCTCGGGTTAGATCGCTGGTTAAAGCCAATACAACGGCAGCAATCGCGCCTGCGCCTTGCAATGCCCTACCCATAATAACCCCGCCGATGGTGCTAGAGGCTGCTGCAACCAAACTACCTAAAGCGAATATAAGCAGACCGAAAATAATCAGCGGTTTGCGACCGAAACGGTCAGACAACATACCAAACGGAATCTGAAATATTGCTTGAGTAATACCGTAGATGCCAAGCGCGATACCCATCATCATGGGGGTCGCACCGTCTAATTGCTCAGCATAGATTGCCAGCACCGGCAGGATTAGAAACAGCCCAAACATGCGCAGCCCGTAGACCGACGCCAGAGTCGCTATTGATCGCCGCTCTAGAGGCGTTAAGCTTTCCTTATTTGTTTTTTGAGTCACTCGATATTTACCGGGGGAATTCGAAATCATTGGATCTATTATACGACCAATTTAGGATAGGAGGGTCTTAGATAACGCTATTCGTGGTCTAAGTTTTGACTTCGAACAAAACAACAGCCATCCCAAGAGAATATTGATCTAATTAGGGCTCCAAGGATAAAAAAGTATGTCTCTTTCATCGATGGCGACGTATAGTAACAGGTTGTTCGCTCTGCCGATATTTTATAGTCAGAGACCTCTTTTATAAATCTTGGAAAACACCATGTCGATGGAAAACATCACTATTCGCGGCGCTCGCACGCACAATCTCAAAAACATAGATATTGAGTTGCCGCGCGAGAAGTTAATTGTGATCACCGGATTGTCTGGCTCGGGCAAATCTTCACTGGCCTTCGACACCATTTATGCTGAGGGCCAACGCCGCTACGTAGAGTCGCTATCCGCTTACGCTCGGCAATTTCTATCATTGATGGAAAAACCCGATGTCGATTTGATAGAGGGCCTATCTCCGGCCATCTCAATTGAACAGAAGGCAACATCACATAACCCACGATCGACGGTTGGCACCATTACTGAGATCTACGATTACATGCGCTTGCTGTTCGCACGAGTTGGTGATCCTCGCTGCCCAGACCATGATGTCACTCTAGAGGCTCAAACGGTAAGTCAGATGGTTGATCTAACCATGGCGTTGCCTGAGGGCAGCAAAATCATGCTGTTGGCGCCGGTGGTGAAGAATCGCAAAGGTGAGCATCTTAATTTACTTGAGGGCATGCATGCACAAGGCTTTGTGCGCGCTAGAGTCGACGGACAAATCATTGATCTGTCTGAGCCCCCTGCCCTGAAGAAAAACTTTAAGCACAATATCGACATCATCGTAGACCGTCTCATTGTCAAAGAAGGCAACGAACAAAGAATGGCAGAATCATTTGAAACAGCGCTGGATATCGCAGAAGGCGTTGCTGAAGTTTTAGTGATGAACAGCGACTCTGAGCCTGAACAAACTCTGGTTTTCTCAGCTCGGTATGCTTGCCCGCATTGTGGATACAGTTTAAGCGAACTCGAGCCTCGCCTTTTCTCTTTCAATAACCCGGTCGGCGCTTGCACTTCTTGCGATGGTTTAGGGACCAAGCAATACTTTGACCCGGCACAAATCATTTTTGACGACGAAGTTAGCTTGTCCGCCGGCGCGATTAAAGGTTGGGATAGGCGTAGCTTGTTTTATTTTCGAATGCTGCAAAACGTCGGTGCACACTACGGATTCACGGTTGATCAAGAGCTGAATACGCTGACTGAAGAACAAACCCAAAAGCTTCTATACGGTAGCGGCGACGAGACCATTGAATTTAGCTATTTGCGGCATAAGGGCCAAGGCGTTACTCGCAGCCATAGCTGGGAAGGCATCATCCCGAATATGGAACGCCGTTATCACGAAACTGAATCTAATAGCATGCGCGAGGAATTGGCGAAATATATCAATTCACGGGTGTGTCCAGACTGCACCGGGACTCGATTGCGGCTAGAGGCTCGCAATGTCTTTATCAACGACAACAGCATTAATCAGATCGTCTCGCGATCCATCGGCGATGCGCTGCAATTCTTCGAGGACCTTGAGTTGAGTGGCAATCGTGCACAAATTGCGGCTAGCATTGTCAAAGAAATTCATAATCGACTTGGCTTTTTAGTTAACGTTGGGCTCAATTATTTAAGCATGGACCGTTCTGCAGAAACACTGTCAGGTGGCGAAGCACAACGAATTCGTCTGGCCTCCCAAATAGGCTCGGGTTTGGTTGGAGTTATGTATGTTCTAGATGAACCTTCCATTGGCTTACATCAGCGAGATAATGATCGACTTATTCAAACCTTAACTCACTTACGAGATTTAGGTAATACCGTCATCGTGGTGGAGCATGATGAAGACGCAATGCGGCATGCCGACTATATCGTCGATATTGGCCCCGGCGCAGGCGTGCACGGTGGTCAAATAGTTGCACAGGGTACATTCGACGATATAAAAAACAACCCTAATTCTTTAACCGGAAAATTTCTATCCGGTGAAGAAGCTATTGCTGTTCCCAGCACTCGAAAAACCTTCGATAAAAGCAACCAACTGCGTATCATTGGAGCCACTGGCAACAACTTGCAAAATGTGTCGGTGGACATCCCAATGGGTGTCTTGACCTGTGTCACCGGCGTTTCTGGATCAGGCAAATCGACTCTAATCAATAACACCCTGTACCCCGCTGCTGCGCAGAAGATAAACCGCAGTCGTATAGAATGTGCGCCCCATAAGAGTATTGAGGGTTTAGAGCACATAGATAAAATTGTAGATATTAACCAAAGTCCTATTGGTCGAACACCGCGCTCTAACCCTGCAACCTATACCCAATTATTCACCCCAATGCGGGAAATGTTTTCAAACACGCCAGAAGCTCGAGCACGTGGTTATAAGCCTGGTCGTTTTTCCTTCAATGTAAAGGGCGGTCGCTGTGAAGCTTGCCAAGGCGACGGCATGATCAAGGTAGAAATGCATTTTCTACCTGATATCTATGTAGCCTGTGATGTGTGTAAAGGCGCCCGCTATAACCGCGAAACACTGGATATTCGCTACAAAGGGCGTAACATTCATGATGTCTTGGAGATGACAATTGAAGATGCAGTGGATTTTTTCAGTGCTGTTCCCAATATCCACCGCAAACTCGAAACATTAATGTCAGTCGGTCTCGGCTATTTAAAACTAGGGCAAAGCGCGATCACTCTTTCTGGTGGTGAGGCTCAGCGAATCAAACTAGCCCGTGAACTGTCTAAACGGGATACTGGCAATACTCTTTACATACTGGATGAACCTACTACCGGTTTGCATTTTTACGATATTAGGCAATTGCTGGAAGTTTTAAACCAACTGCGTGACCACGGTAATACGGTCGTTGTTATTGAGCACAATCTCGACGTTATCAAGACGGCCGATTGGGTTATTGATCTAGGACCTGAGGGGGGTAATGGTGGCGGTCAAGTCGTTGCGCAAGGCACCCCTGAACACGTTGCTAAACAAGCCGGTTCCTATACAGGGCATTACTTAGCTGAATTCTTAAAAGGACACAAAGCGCCTTCATCTTTAGCAGAGCCATCAGCTGAACAAGAGTTAGAGAAGAAAACTGCATAAGGTTTCTTCTCAGCCACTCACAAACTATTCAAGGCCTTTATTCACGTTGGGGAGTAAGACCTTCACGCGCAGTAGTGCTCTTGCGTTTGTAGTTTATAAGCTGGTATTGCCTAACCAGAGTTGACGCTTTTTTTAAGCGCTTGTTTAAATTCAAGATACACGCGGTAATCATTGGGTCTTTTAGTTTCTTAACCCAGCGTCGAATTTTTGGCGACATGAACGGATCGTTGGAGAATGTAAACCTAACTGTGTATCTGCCATGATTTAGGTTTAGAGATAATCGGTTAATCGATCCTCAAACTCAATCATAAATCGATTGAGGGCGGGTTTCCAGTTTCTTATTGGCATCGTCCATT
>JBLHMH010000024.1:0-28557 GCA_047621785.1 Polaribacter sp.
ATGCACTGCTATCGTGTTCCCGGTGATCCGCCCTACACTGGTGAGTAGTGTTGCTGATCCAAAGACCACAATACTTATTAGATAAACCAATGATTACCACAATAGGAACTGCTCTATGAGTGAACCATCAAACTCTGTCAATTGTGAACCTGAAATAGATTGGGCGATTTTCGCCCCGGCCGTACTGGTTGTCTTAGCGGGCTCGCTGTATTTAATGGTTTACCCAGAGAGCGCTGGAGCGATGCTCTCAGAAGCTCGAAAATTCATAATGAATAAATTCCTCTGGGGCTATTTGACTGTCGGTTTTAGTGCATTGGGGTTTTGTATGTGGCTGGCTTTCGGGCCATACGGGCGGGTCAAATTAGGCGCGCCTGATGAAGCGCCCGAATATTCAGATATTCATTGGGTCGCTATGATGTTTACAGCAGCGATTGGTGCAAGCGTCATTGCCTGGGGCTTTGCTGAGCCTATCTATTATCTACAGACGCCGCCCTTGGGAATAGAAGTGGGGTCTTCGCAGGCTTTTGAATTTGCCCACATGTACCCATTATTTCATTGGGGGGTTATTGGCTGGGCTATTTATGCGCTGCCGGCGGTACCGATTGCCTACATGCTCTATGTAAAACGTGACCCAATATTACGTGTAAGTAGCGCCTGCGACGGAGCATTGCCAAAACGAGGTAGGGCCACACTCAAGACCATTATCGATGTATTTATAGTGCTTGGCATCGTCGGAGGCGTTACCACGGCTTTAGGCTTTGGTGTGCCCCTGGTGTCAGCTATGCTGGCGACTCTTTTAGAGGTGCCAGACAGCTCTATGATTAAAACCCTAGTTTTGATAATGTGGACATGTCTGTTTGGCACGTCGGTCTACCGCGGGCTTAAGTCAGGAATCAAGTTGCTCGCTGATTTAAATATAGTCTTGGGTGTTGTGGTGATCGTGTTTGTGCTTATTGCAGGACCCACAATATTTATTCTTGAAATCACAATCAACAGCCTCGGTCTGATGATCGATAATTTTGTGCGCATGTCTACCTGGACAGATCCAATTAACAATGGCAGTTTCCCCGATGACTGGACTGGGTTCTACTGGGCCTGGTGGATTGCTTACACCGGCATGGTGGGCCTGTTCTTTGGTCGAATTTCAAGGGGGCGTACTATTCGGCAATTAGTGCTTGGGGTGATCGGTTGGGGCTGTGTTGGTACCTGGCTGTTTCTGGCCATCATGGGCGGCTATTCTTTATACATTGAGATAAATGGAATCTTGGATGTGCAACAGATTTTGTCTCAGCAGGGAATGTCATTCCTGAATGCACTAGTAATTGAAAGTATGCCGTTAGGTAAAATTACTCTGGGCGTATTCACCCTATTGTCGATCGTGTTTTACGCCACAACGATAGATTCATCGGCCTATGTGTTATCCAGTATTTGTGCTAAAAACTTAGCTAATGATCAAGAACCGGCAAGGTGGAGTAGAGTCGCTTGGGCGCTGCTGCTAGCGGTTATTGCAATAGGCATATTACGCTCTGGGGCCCTGGATACGGTTCTTTCAATAACGGTGTTGAGTTCAGTATCGCTGATCCCAATTATTTGCTTGCTGTGTGTGTCCTTGGTGAGGTGGTTGAAACAAGATTTTGGGGAATTGCTTAGCCAGAAAGAATTATCCTTGAGCTCGACACAACTGCAATCCAATCGTGATTTGTCGAGCCTGGCCCGCGAATAAGAGGGTGAATTGAACAAGAAGATTCACCCCATCGTTGTTTTCCTGAGCAAGTTTAGCTTGCCACTGCTTGCTGTGATTCTGCTGGCTTATATTTATGCGCTGCTTGTGGCAAGGGACGAATTCCGTCAGTTAATGTTCATCCTATTTTTGTTGCTTGGGCTTATCGCGCTTGGACTAATTATTAAAGGCGTGTATCAAAGCGAATTTGCTAAGGGTCAAGCTGATAAAGAGATCAAGAATAGTAGCAAAACAAAGGAGTAACACTGCCAGCGATCAAAACCCTTTTGGAATGTCGATTTTTCGAAAGGTGATTCGATATAGGTCTAGGCCGCCAACTTCAAACATATACGCCATTAGACGCAGGTATTGTTCGAAGCGCGCGACTTCTTGCGCGCTCTTAAGTTGGACGCAGCGAACACGGTTTTGTTTGAGGTTGGTAAACCAGGCACGCAATGTGGGCCGGTAGTCATCGGGGTCATTCTTTAGCAGCACAACCTCAAATAGGCGTTCACAGCCGGCGGCTATTTCGGGTGTGTCCGTCTCTGGAAAAATTTCTTTGGCGATAAATGTATCAAAGCCCTAGGGAAGAGAGTTTCCATAGGCTACGGTTTGTAATGACATCCAACCGCACGATCCGAGCCAACCATGACAGCGGGTAAAAAAATCTCGATAGATAGCAATTTTTTCGTCAGAAGTTAAGCCTAGCTTAGCAAAATTCTCGAACGCCCCGATTGAAATAATAGAATCGTATTTAGCATCGCGGTTGTGGTCTTTCCAGCTTTCCAGGCGTACTTCAATGTTTGAGTTTTTGAGGTCGTTAATCCAATTGGTTTGGCTTTCACTTAGAGTGAGCCCAACTACATTATTTACATGATAGTCATCCGCTAGAGGCTGCAATACGCTTCCCCAACCGCAACCAATATCTAACACGCTAGCGGCATCACGCACGCGAGCTTGTTGGCAATGGTGTTCTATTTTGGCAGTTTATGCATCATCTAAATTCTGATTTGGATCGTCAGCATCCCAGAGCGCGCTGGAGTAGGCCATTGTTTTGCCTAACCACAATGAAAAATAGTCATTGCCTGTGCCGTAGTGGTGTTCGATAGCTTTAGCTGAAGCGCCGTATTCTTCCATCGTTTCTTTGCTCATTTTCAACTATAGATGGTTCTGGCTGCTTAAGCAGGCTTTTATTTGGCGCTTGGGTCTTATCGTCTGGCATTAAGATATGTCTAATGTTGATGTATTAAGATTCGCTCAGCCATTTTATCTGTCAATGGTCTAGCATCTAAATTAAGCCGTAGCAACTTATTTTTTTATGGCTATTGATTGTCGATAAAACCATGACACCTTTTAAGTATTTGAGAGGAATACAAGAACCTTATGTAATCAGTTCAATGACGATGATCAAATTCTAGGTATACTGAACGCCAGAAATAAAAAAATAACAGAGATTATTAGATGAGCGAACAATTTAAAGAGCAGGGCGGGGCCGCGACGATGGACCCTAAGCCGCTGAGAAGGTGGATGACGTCAAAGCTGTTAACCAAGTTAGTTAGCGAAAGCCGCTTGCTTGATCAACGTGCTAAAACGGAAAAGCAAAGGATTAGGTCAGGGCAAGCACACGTTGTGGAGTATTTTCATCAGGTAGATGACGCTTATAGCTACCTTGCTGCTCAACTGTTAAAGCCTCTGCTGAGATATTATAATATACAGTTTGTTTATCACCTTGTTGACGGGCCGCAAGGCGCTAATTCTGCAGAGCCAGATCTTCTTTCCAGCTTATCAAGGTATGACTCCGCATGTGTGGCACCAAGTTATGGTTTGAAATTTCCGCCAGACGCTAGCCCCCCCAGAAAATCTTTACTAACTCGTGCATCCCAAATACTAGCCGCACAAGATTTCATCGCATTTACCGATTGCGCGGCTGACGTTGGACGAGCTCTTTGGGAACACGACGACGCAGCCATGTTAGAGCTAAGCCAACGTCAGGGCAGCGCGTCTATTCCTGCGCTTGAGATGCGTATAAAACGGGGTAATGCTCGCCGAGCTGAATTGAAACATTATTCTGGCGGTATGTTTTACTATGGTGGGGAGTGGTATTGGGGGGTAGATAGACTTTATCACCTTGAACAACGGTTAAGGAATCTAGGTATTAATAAGCAGGGCGGCAATGGTATTTTGGTGCCTCGGCCTGAGATTGATGCTAGCGGTGATTTTCCAAATGCAAAAAGTTTGACACTCGAGGTTTATCCGTCATTACGCAGTCCTTACACGGCCGTGAGCTTTGATCTGGCTGTACAACTTGCGCAAGACACAGGAGTTAATTTAGTAGTACGCCCAGTCTTGCCCATGGTGATGCGCGGTGTTCCGGCGACTCGCGAGAAAGGTATGTATATCTTTGCCGACGCAGCTCGCGAAGCACGCGCGGTTGGCGTTCCTTTCGGTGATTTTTACGATCCGATTGGTGAGCCTGTTCGGCGTTGTTATTCGCTATATCCTTGGGCTTGTGAACAAGGCAAAGGCAATCAATTGATAAGTACTTTTCTCAGCGCAGCCTTCGCACAAGGAATTAATACTAACACCAAGAAGGGCCTCAAACTTGTCGTAGAAAAAGCGGGCCTTGATTGGGCCGAAGCGACCGCCATTTTAGGCAAACCTGGCTGGCAAGACTTACTAGAGGAAAACCGGCTAGCTATGTACCAAGCGGGGCTATGGGGCGTGCCAAGCTTTAGATTACTTGACAAAAAAGGAGAGCAGCTATTAGCTCTTTGGGGACAGGATAGGTTGTGGTTGGTGGCCAAAGAGATTCGCCGACATTTAGGCTGTGATACATAACTTATCGGCAGTTTGGGGTTCATTCCTGAGCTCCATTCCTCGGGGTCAAATGATAATGGTAATGATTCGCATTTACATTTAGATAAAGTGATGGTATCGTTTGACCATCCAATATCAACCACCTTTGAATTATGTTTGTTTGCCTCTGTAAATCAGTCACCGACCGAGCTATCGAAGCCTCTGTAGACGATGGCGTAACGTCATTTACTGCCTTGCAAGAGAAGCTTAGCGTTGCCACGGTGTGTGGATCCTGCAGTTGTGAAGTAAAACGTATTCTACAGGCCAAATTGCAGCGCGAGCTTAGTGCTAGAGCGGCTTTAAATTCAATTCCGGTAAGCCCTGTATTTACCAACTAATAAATTTCTCTTGCAACTAAGCTTCTGAGTAGAAGCCTAAAATTCTACTTCAAGGACGTAAGCTGACAATTTTTTATTATTGAAAAGGATTTATGACAACGCCACAACTTTCATACCTTGCTTGGTTTGTATTGCTATAATCAAGTTAACTTAATAACTACACAAGTAATCTCCATATGAAAGCTCAAGACGGCGTTATAGCGCATCTGAATACAGCATTGAGGGCAGAATTAACTGCGATTAATCAATATTTCCTACATGCCCGAATGTATAAAAACTGGGGCCTTGAAAAGTTAAATCAGAAGGAATACGAAGAATCGATTGAAGAAATGAAGCACGCCGATACCTTGATTGAGCGCATCCTTATGTTGGATGGTCTGCCTAATCTACAAGATCTTGGTAAACTTTATATAGGCGAGAATGTCCTCGAAATGTTGCAGTGCGATATGCGCCTAGAAGAAGAGGCAATTCCCATGTACCGAGAGGCTGTGGCACACTGTGAAAGTGTTGGTGATTACGTCACTCGTGATCTTTTTAGCAGTATTTTGGAGAACGAAGAAGAGCATTTTGATTGGCTAGAGACCCAAATTGACTTGTATCACAAAGTGGGTGAACAGAACTACCTGCAGTCAATGATTTAGTCTTTGATGTCTGCGCGCCTAATCGGACTGGTCTCTCTCACTACCTTGATTTCGACGGCGAATATCGGCTTGGCGACGGCGGATCAGTCGCGCTTGGATAAAATTCATCGTGATATAGTAACCAAATATAGCGATGTTAAGCATTTAGGCGCTGTTGAGTTGCAGAGCATGAAAGCTTCTGCAGTTATTGTGTTTGATGTGCGCGAGGAAGACGAGTTTACAGTGAGTCATATTGGTGGGGCTGTTCGCGTGGACCCTGATATTGAACTAACTGAGTTCGCGAACAAATATTCAACTCAGCTAGCAGCTAAGACTATTGTATTTTATTGCTCGGTAGGTCGAAGATCCTCAGAACTCGCAAGTCAGTTCGCCGGGATGCTAAAAACCAATGGCGCAGTTGCGGCTTACAATCTAAGCGGTGGCATTTTTAGGTGGCACAATGAGCAGCGACCATTGATGAGTTTAAATAAGCAAGAGACCACATTTATTCACCCATATAACTTTTACTGGGGTCGGTTAATTGATGATAGGGCGGCGATTCGATACAAGCCTTAAATGAATTTGATCACACAAACTGCTTATCGATATTGAGCCGAGCTTGGATCTTAGCCCTTTCTAGAACAAGTGCAGAGATCATTGGACAGTTATGTCGCTTGTTACTTCATTGACTATTTTTATTTCGTTTTCAAGCGTTTTATGCACGGGGCAGCGATCAGTGATTTCTAACAGGCGCTTACGTTGCTGGTCAGTTAGATTCCCTTGTAGGAAATACTTCTATTGAGTAGGTCAACTTGGCCCTCTGATTTTTCGCAATCTACACAGTTATCGGCGTGAACCCGACTGTGGGTTACGCCTACCGAAACCTTGTCTAAGTCGATTTTCTTGTGCCTTGCGTACATGTTCAAGGTCATGGCTGTGCAACTTGCCTAAGGCGGCAGTTAAATAGTCATAAGGAGAGGGTCCTAGATTAGAGCCGCCGACGCGAATTGGTTCATCAGCAACTAAGCGGTGACCCGATGCATTAATTGTGCATAAAAAACCTTGTTCAGTATTTGTGCTAACCAGTACGCCTTGCGCGGTAGCTGTTTGTTTGGTGTGCTGCTCGAGATAGCGCATTGCCCAACTTGCAATCACATTAGCTGCGTACTGCGCATCTTCAGTGCGGCTGAGCAAATGATCTGCATTATCCAGACTAATAAAACTTTTAGGATGCATCGCTCGCCTCATGCACTGATACTGTGTTGTCGGTAGGTGAATGCATCACCATCAAGGCTTTGCCCATTCCTTGATAATTAATCTCATGAGGTTCAGGTCGTCCACAAACTCTTGCTTAAATTTGAGCGGCCTACCGGCCAAACCTATATGGCTTCGCCTTCTTGAGCAAGAATGTTTAAGTGGTCTTCTAGTAAGTGCAAAATGTGCGGTGGATCCGCAGGAGAGCCAACGCTCACAACGGCCTTGGAGCCGCAGCTAATATAGAAGTACCACCCAAGGAGTGACCAAGCAAAAGTTGGGGTGCCTGATGCTCGTTGGCTAAGTAGTTTGTCGCGTCAATCACATCATCAATGTTGGTGGAGAAATTGCCGTCTGCGAATGCGCCTTTACTGCCCCTAAGCCGGTAAAATCAAAGCGTAAGGTCGCGATACCCTGTTGTGCAAGTGTATTAGCGATAGTGATTGCTGGCTTAATACTCTTGGTGCAGGTAAAGCAGTGAGCATGCAAAGCGTATGCTTGAATTTCTTTGGTGTCTGGCAAGTGCAGCACGCCAGATAAACGGATATTTTTACTATTGGTGAAGTTGATTGTCTGATGCATGATAATTAGCTGGAAGTTATGTTTAGCTGCGTGCGTTTGGCTGAAAATATTTAACTAAAGTGGCCGAAGTTTTTTTGTGCCATATTAATAACGGACCGTGATCAACCTGATTCGATTGCGGGTTTTTGTGGAGTGCAGCCCATCATAAGATGGCGTAATTAACACACGCTACTATTAAATGAAAGTCGGTCGTCGACTCTAATTAAACCTGAATCGATTACCCGCGCGGTGAGGCCACCGTGTCCTCGCACGGCATTGTAGCCGCCTAGACCAAGAGTGGTTTCCATAAATGAACAGGGGTGACACAAACCGGTATATTCCAACACCGCATTACCCAACTGAAACTGTTTATCCTTCAAGGCTAAAAGATTAATCCCTGATATCGCTATGTTTCTGCGTAATAGAGCTGGATCAAGCGCCTCAATTGATAACATAGAGGCGATTGCGGCTAGATGTTCCCATTGGATGAGCGTTACTTGTCGCTTGCCACTGCTGCCAGCATAGCGATCGCCGATCAAGCCGTTTTGAGTGTCTGCTTGGACTTGCTCAAGGACCTCAATCGTCTGCCTGCGTGCAGGTCTAATTCCAATCCATTTTACTCGCCCCACTTGGGGTAGAGTGTTGAAAAGCTCAGTTAAATTTTTAGTATTGATAATAAGGTACTCCGTTTGGTCATTTTATTTGTCTGCCGGAGTCATGTTTTCCAAGCTGCCAACCATTGGCAGCCAAATGAGATTCAGCGAAAGACAGAGGATTTTCTTCGAGTGGGGTGGCCAGGGTGTCGTTCCAACGATTGAGAAAACCGAAGTAGGCAATCACTGCTACGATATTGACAATTTCATCTTCTGAATAATACTGTTTCAAGTTCTCAAACTGCTGGTCGGTTGCGTGATTCGGGACCGATCCCGCTGCCTGTGCAAGATCGAGTACGGCGCGCTCTGCATCGCAGAACAGATCACTGGTTTGGAATGACCAAATTGCTTCGATCTTGGCCACGGCGACCCTATGCCGCTCTGCGCCATGCGCTGTATGTGCTTGGCAATATCGGCATCCCGCGGCGGCACTGGTGATGTGCGCAATCATTTGACGCAAATCAGGATCAAGCTTTGAGCTTTGCCCAAGAACTGCGTTTGACAGCATCAAAAAGCCATTTAGGAGCTCAGGATTGCGGGCCATTATTTTCAAGGAATTGGGAACAAAGCCCATAGCCGCCTCAGCCAGGCTAAGCGCTTGTTGGTTTGCTTCTAGTTGCGCTGATGTTGCATTGTCTATCCTACTCATACTCATCACCTGGTCGGTTCATTGTTTGCTATTAATAATCTATTCATTACTATCCACGATCTTGCCGGTGCAGATCCAATAATTTCATAGCATTGCTTTGATCTCATGTTTATTTTTGTAGGGTATTTATCAGGCAAGGATTACTCTTGCGGCTTATTAGAGATTATGATTAATCCAGGGGTACAGCCGATTCCAAGAGTTTATTGTATTATTTGATGTGTCCGGCGTGCTCTTGTTCTTTTGCAAGCACTATTACGTCTGCTGTTTTTGAATTATTAGAAACCTAATGCGCGAATCATTCTATGAATTTTAAATTTCTAAAATTGAACATCCTATTATTGGTACTGCTGCCAGCGGCATCTATGGCGGGGGCCAGTGAATTGAATCTGATCTCTATCGATTCACACATTCAAAAATCAGAAGCAGCTTTCACTGACATAGTCGACGGCGCTGAAAAATATATTCGGTGGTTTGCCGATGTTAAGCAAAAACAAGCAGTCTCTATTGTTTATATTCATGGCTTTTCAGCCACGCGTCAAGAAGTGAGTCCTTTGGTTGAATTACTTGCAGATCAACGCCAAGCAAATGTCTACTTTACTCGCTTGCAGGGGCATGGCCGTGATGAAGATGCAATGGCCGAGGGAAGTGTAGAGGGTTGGAAGCAAGAAGCCCTGCTAGCCCTTGCAACTGGTCATGTGTTGGGCGACAAAGTAATTCTCATGGGTACATCAACCGGCGGTACATTAATTACTTGGCTTAATTCTCAATATGAAGCTAACGATGTATACGCATCGGTGTTGATATCGCCTAATTTTGAGGTGATGAGTAAATCTGCGCACGTCTTACAGTGGTCGTTAGGGCGTTGGTTTGTCAGTACTTTTGTTGATGATTATCATTCTTTTGAGCCGCTTAATGATTTTCATAAGAAATACTGGACTGAGCGCTACCCGATAGAGGCCGCTGTGCCGATGCTGGACCTAGTTGATGAGGTGTTCGGCTTAGACAAAACTAGAATCGCTACTCCACAACTGATTGTCTATTCCCCAAACGATCAGATCGTCAATCCCGACGCTACTATAGCTACTGCGACGCAAATGAAGTCAGCGAATGTTACATTAGTTCCGTTCACTATCTCAAAGGATCCCGTACAGCATCTTTTAGTAGGTAAAATGTCGTCACCTAATGAAGTTGATGATATGTTGCAGATCATCGACAGTTTTTTAAATTCAATCGAAGAAATATAATTAGTATGAATGCTTTAATCTCCAACACCCGCAATCCCATAACGCTATGGCGCCATAGCATAATGCCTCTGTTTTTGTGCTTATCGCTTGTTGTATCCAATATTGCTAATGCGCAAGTGGACCTATCTCCCAAGGGACGAATTGATATACAAAATGATCAAGCTGAAGATTGGGTGAACAGTACAAAGGATCTTATTTTTAAAAATAGCGGCCCTTTAAGAGATGTAGTCGTGGGTAATGCGTACATTAGTGGTACCCAAACCTGTGAAGTAGATATTTCGACATCTTATTTTCAGGCTGCTAGCCAGGCGATTGTGGAAGCAGAAATTGATCATACTAATTGCGCGGCATCGAATGGAAAATACACAGTGGGCCTGAAAATTCAAGATGCAGCTGGAGAGATTCATAGCAAAAAATATAAAGAGGTGTGGAGCCGAGCTGATGCGCAAGCGATCAATGTTAAGCACAGTTACCAGATAGGCGACAATATGGATCTTCTGCGGGCAAGAATAAAATTGCCATCCAGAGACTATTGCACCTGTATTGGCGATGAGGAATAAGCTAGATATTGATAATATTACATTGGCGCGTCGTTAGGTAAGTGTGTTGGTTTGAGAACCCACTCTAGCAGCCCAAGCAAGCTATCTGAGTTTAGTCATACCTGTGATCAAACGTGGTTTAGCTATGAGTGACAAGCTACCTTTTGTATACTTCCCGCCTATCATTGCAAACCGCAACAATTAAAATTTCACTTTTCTAATAAATAATTTATGAATGAATTACTAAACAACTGGGTACAAAAAATACCGGGTATTTCTGGCTATGAAACACAACTTAGTGTTGGCCTAGCGGTGTTGGTCGTATTGATTGCGGCAAGTTTAAGCTATTACTTAGTTAAGTCTGTGTTGGTTCGCCTGATCAGCAAGCTGATCGATAGAAGTAAGTCAAATTTGGATGATGTTTTAGTAAAGCATCGGGTATTCAATCGGCTCACCTATTTGGTGCCAGGATGGCTTATATACAAGCTAATGCCCGTGGCGTTGCAAGCATATCCCACTGCCAGCCTAATTATTTCAACATTGAGTTCAATTTTCTTAGTGCTAGCAGCGACTATGGTGGTTGATTCTCTTATTAACTCATTGGTGGAGATGTATCGAACAATTGAGAGAGAGCGCCAGATTGCAATTCAAAGTTTTGCACAAGTCGCCAAATTAGTTCTTTATTTTCTGGCGGCGATCATAGTTATTTCGTTGGTCATTGGTGAGTCCCCGCTTAAGTTATTCGCTGGTTTAGGCGCAATGACCGCCGTTTTGATGTTGGTGTTCAAAGACCCCATCCTTGGCTTTGTGGCAGGTCTGCAATTGAGCTACAACCAAATGGTTAGTTTGGGGGATTGGGTAGATATTCCACAGCATGATGCCAGTGGTGATGTCATGGAAATCGGATTAACCACAGTCAAAGTACGCAACTTTGATAACACCATCACCACAGTTCCAACTCAAAATCTAGTTACCGATTCATTTAAAAACTGGCGCGGCATGCAAGATTCAGCTGGGCGGCGAATAAAACGTTCGATTGTGATTGATATCAATTCAATAGGCTTTTGCGATAAAGAACAGATCGCTCGCTTCAGTAAGATTGATTATATCAAAGACTATTTAGATAAGATTATTAAACAGTTGGACGAGTTCAATCAACAAACGGTGAAAGACCATGAGTCCATGGCTAATGGCAGGCGTATCACCAATATTGGTACTTTTCGAGCTTATGTTCTAGCCTACCTAAAAAACCATCCTGATATTAATCAAAATCTAACGGTGATGGTGCGGCAATTGGAAGCAACTGAATCAGGTGTGCCGCTAGAAATATATGCTTTTAGTGCCGTTAAAGAGTGGGCGGCTTATGAAGCAATTCAATCCGACATCTTCGACCACTTGTTTGCCGTCGCCAATGAATTTGACTTAAAGGTATTCCAGAAGCCATCGGGATCAGATTTAAGAAAACTTGTTTAAGGTCTATGTTTAAGCCACCGAGCTTCAAGGGCGCGCTAAAATTTAAATAATATTATGGTTATGAATTGGCTGTGTATCTAAGTATTTCGATACATAGCTAACTCATCTTCCAGTTTGGATATTCGAGCTTTCAGCTGTTTGATTTGCTCAGCTTGTGAGACTTTAATATGCTCACTCGCTTGATTTAATGCTTCTATATTGGGTGCGCCTAAGAATAGGTGTGTGTATCGATCTTCGCGCCGCCCTGGACCTTTGGGGATTAAGCTTACCAATGGTTGTTCTCGTTCAATCAGGTCATCGACCATCATCTTAAGTTCTTCAATGCTCTCAAATTCAACCATGCGCTCGGTGCGGGCTCTGATATCAGCAAGCGTAAGCGGTTCGCGCAGCATCAGCATCGCCAAAATAGCTTGGGTTTCGCGTTCTAGGTGCAGCACTGCGGGTGCCCGGTGAGATACTTTCATCGCGCGATCGCCATAGTCCGAACGAACTAAATTTAGATCTTCTAATTCTTTGACTGTATGACCTACTTGCCCTTCGCTGAGGTTCATTACTTCTCCACGATTGGTTTTTTGATTACAGGCTAGCATTAAGGAGTTCAGGGTGAGTGGGTAGTTTTTAGGCGTTGCCAAATGTTTTTCCATTAGGCAAGCTAGAACCCTTGTTTGTAATGCGCTTAATTGATTCATATTTAATTTGGTCCTTTTCGGTTACTTAAAACAGCGGTACTAGATATGTCAAATGGACTCTTGAAATAGACAGTGCCGTAACTGCTTAGTGATACCCAATTGGTTTTCCATTTATAGGTAGTCGATACGAGCTGATTAGATAACTAGGCCCGCTGCTCGAAACACTAGGGCAGCAAGTACCAGTGAAGAAAGGAAAAATACCGCGAATCGAACTTCTATCTTATTCCATAGAGTTTGAATTAGGGTGTGAGCCAAACGTAAACCAACATACGCCCAAGCCAAAGTAGTGTTTAGCTCAGTACCAGCGCCGAGTATCGCCAAGGTCAAGGCTACTGCATAGAATATGGTTGGTTGTTCTAGCAAGTGATTGTAATTATCTGCCTTCCAACGAACATTAGCCGGTAGCTTGGCCATTAAGTCAGCCATTGGCACGCTCGGATCCATAGCTATGCCTAATTTGGAAATCGCAGGCAAACGCGTAGCGTACATCCAGAAAAAAACCACGAAGTTCAATGTGAGAAGAGCGACAACGGGCTGCAAGATGGTTTGCGTAATCATATGAGTACCTTTGAGTTATTCATTATTTGAGTATTTGGTTTGAACACAATAGTGATTAATTTTATTTACGGCAAGTACTTGCGATATAGTGCTCATCCTCAGAACCCATAGTCGATACCTAAAAGGCGTAAGTACTTAAACGCCGCAATCGGCATTCTTAAATCAAAACTAGTCCCAGCGACCAAGCAACGTGAAAAAGCGCTTTCATAAAGTTCATATTGAGATCAGCAATATCTGTAACCTTCAATGCAGTTTTTGTCCTGCTGTGATTCGTGATAATAAGATGATGGATTTAGATACGTTTAAGTCGGTTGTAGAGCAGGTGGCGCCGCTCACTGAATTGGTTTGCTTTCACCTTATGGGGGATCCTTTAGTGCATCCCGATCTCGAGGCGATGATCGAGATTTGTGATCAGCATAAGGCGAACATTTTTCTGGTAACAAATGGTGTTTTATTACGACCCGAGAAATACCAGCTTATGCTGCATCGGCGTTTCCATCAAATTAATTTCTCGCTGCACAGTTTCTTTGACAATTTTCCTGACAAAGACCCAAGTAACTACCTAGAGCGTATCTTTGGCTTCACCGAACGAGCTTTAGACGAGCGGCCAGAGTTATATTTAAACTTCAGGCTCTGGAATCTAGTTGACCCGCTCGGTAGTCACAACTCAAACACCGAAATGTTGAACAGTATCTGCGAGCGTTTCGGATTTGATGCTCCCACTGAACTGGATGTGCGAAAACGCAAAAGCTTCAATATTAAAGGGCGGCTTTATCTTCATTTTGATACAGAATTCATTTGGCCAAGTTTAGATCTGCCGGTATTGGGTACTTCAGGCAAATGTTACGGCCTAAGCTCACATTTTGGGGTATTGGTTGATGGGACCGTCGTGCCATGTTGTTTGGACAAGGAAGGGGCTATTCCACTAGGACACGTCAAGGATAGACCTATCCTTGACACTTTGGGGTCGAATAGAGCGCAGCAGATTATCAAAGGTTTTAAGCAACGCAAGCTGGTCGAGAATCTGTGCCAACGCTGTCAATACATTGAGCGTTTTAATTAAACCAAGCGTAGCAGAGGTGTTTTGCGTTGATCTATTTTAAATACAGTTCTTTGAAGGCTTGATAGCGCTTTCGGTTTGCCCCTAAATCACTATGACCGACACGAGATGCCGAACGAAAATGAACTAAATTGGCAGATTCATCAACATAGAATTCAACGTCATCCTTAAAGCGCAGTAGCCTAGTCGTGAATACGCTATGCAGGTAATTTTCCGTTATCGCTGATAACCGAATTGCCATCCATTTGCTTCAGACAACTAATGATTCTCTGCTTAGTTCCCGTTGTGGAGCCTGTCATTGGCAGTGCATCAACATGCTTATCGATATTATAAGCTTGGCTACTAACAGCGTTCGGCGATTTTGGCATTGCTCAGAGCCTGCCATTATTGACGCCAAGATTTTTTGAGTTTTACATTTTTGTAATTTCTGTATTGTGTTTTTTATAAACTAATAATGGTGTTACGTTGGCACTGGGTAGTCGAGACCCTAAACTGTATTTATTCAAGGGATAGTCAGATTTTGTAAGGTATAGTCGTCGAATCAGGTTTAATTTCAAGCCCTTGAGCAATTTTCCAACATTAAACTCTCAAACTCACGAGTAATATAATGGAGTCTGCAATGAGTACTATGAAAATAATCTTAATCGGATGTGCGGTTTTAGTTGTCAATAATTTGCTGCTATTGAACTTCCTTGGGTATTTCTCGAATCAAAATCAAGCAAGACAAGCAAGACAAGACAAGACCCGATACCAGACTCTCAATCACAGCTGAAGGATAGTCGCTATGCAGAGTTGGTTGTGGCCAAGGCAGTCTCTTTAACTGCAGATCAAGAAGATGATTCTCCCGAGCAAGCATCGGCTGCATCGATAGATGAAGTTCGTATTATTGATGTTTTGCGCAATGTTGCAGACACGGACGATTTCCTAGCGATACTTGATGATTATCAAGCCAAAGCGGGGCGTCGTTATCTAGAATTACAGAAGAAATTTGGTTCGATGAACGCAACTGATTTGTACGACGTAGTTGCAAATGCAGCGACTGATCGTGACCGCCAGTTCGCGCTCCAAGTTCTTGTCCAAACTGGTTTCGACGAGCTTGAATCATACCAGTTAAAAAGCATCCTGAATCTAGACGACTTACAAATCTGGCATAAAGACAAGCTTCTCTCGAATTTGTTAGAGCGTCGGGATCCCCAAGCCTTAAGTTTGGTCAAGGCCTATATGAGCGATAATACGTCAAACCGGTACATGGACCAGGATTTGGTTAGAAATGTGTATGATCTTGACCCTGGGTATATTCGGGGGCTTGTTAGTGAGTTAGATTTAGACAAGGGGCGTGAACATTTCACGGTGTTAAGCGTCGCTCTGGAGGACCCAAAAATTGCCAAGGAATTTCACGCAAAACATATCGATCAGATAATTGAATCGAAAAACCGTCAGTTATTTAACTATCTAAGATCGCCATCGGCAATAGACCTGTCAGTTGACCAACAAAACGAAATAATAGAGCTATTTCAATCACCCAATCGTCAAAAACGACAGTTTGCAATGGGGATGCTCGCAGTATTGAACATTTGGATACAATTCGAGAGGCATTCCAAAAAATGAAACGAAATACTGAAAAGCGAAATTTCATATACTCGATGCTGGGCAATGCAAGCAATTCTGAGCGCAAGCAAGTGGCGAAAGAGTTAGCAGCATCAACGCAAGATCCGGCATTACAAAAGCTGTTTAAGTAATCAGCCATGCCCCCAGACCTATTGTTGCAATAGCTTAAGTCAACCCAGCGCGCTTATCTTCAGCTCGGGCCAATTCTTGTTTGTGTTGACGACGCACTATACAAAATGAGAAACAGATATGGGCAACAAAGATTAATTGGATTATCAGCGCATTTACAGAGATAATCTGATTCCAATTTTTAGTACTAAAACCTCAATATTACAATAAATGCTTTCTATAGAATCTCGTCTCGCCAAAGAATTAGTTATTCCACAGTCTCAGATTACGGCGGCCATGAAACTGCTTGACGAAGGGTCTACTGTGCCGTTTATTTCTCGTTACCGTAAAGAAGCTACTGGTGGCCTAGATGATAGCCAGCTGCGTCTATTGGAGAAAAGTTTAAAGTATCTGCGTGAGCTAGATGATCGCCGGGCAAGTATCTTAGGCAGTATCCAAGAGCAGGGGAAACTAACAGATGCCCTTGCTAAAGCAATAAATGCTGCCGAGAGCAAAACTTTGTTGGAAGATTTATATCTGCCTTATAAGAAAAAGCGCCGCACCAAGGGTCAGATCGCAATAGAAGCAGGCTTAGAGCCTTTGGCTACCAGCCTGCACCAAGATCCTAATTTAGACCCAGAGGGTGAGGCAATAAAATATTTGTCAGCCGACGAAGAGCATCCGGTGGTGGATGTAAAAGCGGCTCTGGACGGTGCTCGAGCAATTTTAATGGAGCATTTTGCTGAAGATGCCGGGTTGTTGGCTGTGGTACGCACCTTAATTGAAGATAAGGCCGCATTAAGCGTTAGCGTGGCAAAAGACAAAGAACAGGAAGGGCACAAGTTCCAAGATTATTTCGACTATCAAGAACCATATAAAAAAATCCCTCCGCATCGCGCGCTGGCAATTTTTCGTGGCCGCAAGGAAGGGATACTCTACTCAACTCTCGATATACAAGCACCAGAGGGCGGTTGGATTACGCATCTTGATCATCCTTGTGAAAGGATCATTGCAAAGCATTGGAATATCGCTGATCAAGGCAGACCGGCAGATGCATGGTTATGCCAAGTAGTTAGCTTTACGTGGAAAGTCAAAATCTTGCTGCACGTGGGGAGTGACTTAATGCTTGACCTGAAAGAGCGAGCAGAAGCTGAGGCGATTCGTGTGTTCTCGATGAACCTCAAAGACTTACTGCTGGCAGCGCCAGCTGGCGCTAGAGCAACTATTGGCTTGGATCCTGGCATTAGGACCGGGGTAAAAATTGCTGTCGTTGACAGTACTGGTCAATACTTAGATCAAGGTACCATTTATCCTCATGCACCCAAAAATCAGTGGGATCAGTCTATTGCAGAGATCGCTAAATTAGCTAAAAAACACAAAGCTGAATTGGTTGCGATTGGCAATGGCACAGCCTCACGAGAGACTGATAAATTGGTGGGTGACTTAATTCAACGCCACCCAGAGTTGAAGTTGACTAAGATCTTAGTTAACGAAGCTGGTGCCTCGGTTTATTCGGCATCTGAGTTTGCTGCATCCGAATTTCCTGACCTTGACGTGACTATCCGTGGGGCAGTTTCAATTGCTCGTCGTCTGCAAGACCCACTAGCCGAATTGGTTAAAATAGAACCTAAGTCTATTGGTGTTGGACAGTACCAGCACGATGTGAATCAGTATCAATTAAATCGTTCATTAGACACCGTCATAGAAGATTGTGTTAACGATGTCGGGGTTGATTTGAATATGGCTTCCATGCCGTTATTGAAACGGGTTTCGGGACTAAGCGAAACCATTGCCAACAACATTGTTGACTATAGAAATACCCATGGCCGATTCAATAGTCGCGAGGCGCTTAAAGACGTCTCTCGATTAGGCCCGCAAACCTTTGAACAGGCGGCTGGGTTTTTACGCATCGCAGTGGATAACTCTTCTGGCGTAGGGAAAAACCCACTTGACGCATCCGGAGTACATCCCGAGGCCTACGGAGTGGTTGCAGCGATTGCTTCAAAAAATGACCGTAGCATCGATCAAATCATTGGTGATAGTCGTTTTTTGGCTTCTTTAGACCCGCAAGACTATGTCACACAGCAGTTTGGTGTTCCGACCATCGCAGATATCATCAAAGAGCTCGACAAGCCTGGTCGTGACCCTCGGCCTAAATTCGAAACTGCGAACTTACGCGAGGGTGTTGAGACTATTAAAGATTTAGTCGAAGACATGATCTTGGAGGGTACGGTCACCAATGTCACAAATTTTGGTGCCTTCGTTGATATTGGTGTTCATCAAGATGGACTGGTGCATATTTCGTGCCTGGCTGACAACTTTGTAGACGACCCGCATAAGGTTGTAAAGGCGGGTCAAATTGTAAAGGTAAAGGTCTTAGAAATTGATATTCAACGAAAGCGTATCGCGCTTACTATGAAGCTGCAGGACACTAAGCAACAGCATTCAAGAGCGTCGGATGATCGATCTGAAAAGCGGCCCCTTGAGAAAAAACAGTATTCAAACAAGCCAAAAACCAACAACGCAAATACAGCAAACACGCAAAGCCGAATTAAGCATCAAGGTAAAACGAATACCAATAATGCAATGGCAGCAAAGCTCGCGGCGGCGTTTAATAAATAGACTCAAATAAAGGTGATTGATATTAGTGTTAGGTCAAGTAGAGTTTTAAAATTGGTAGCGTTGTTCACTATTATCGAGCTTATATCAGCCTGCCGTGGCCCCTATGGCGATGGCTTACTGTATGCGGGCTCGTCAAATTCTAAGCAGGCACGCATTCAAAAAACGCATGCCAGTAGCTTGGTGCTTGATGCGCATGCGGATATCGTATTACCTGCGACGTCACTTACCTATTTGGCTGCAGGAGGCGAATCCAAAGTCTCGCCCGCAAAGCTAAGAGCGGGTGATGTGGGTGCGGTCGTAATGTCGATTGCGGTGGGTCCGGGCCCTCGCAATTCTCAGGGCGATGCGAAAGCTCGTATGATTGCGGATGAAAAACTCTCAGCGATACAAACCCTCATCGCAGAAAACACCAATCAGCTAGTGTTAAGTAAATCTGTTGCCGAGCTTAAGCTGGCTAGGCAGAAAGGCTTAACTTCAATTATCCTTGGACTGCAAAATGCCAGAATACTCCAGGGTGATGTGGATTCCTTGGATCAATTCTATGCAAGCGGGGTTAGAGTTTTCGGCCTTAATCATTTGGGACACAATGTTTTTTCTGATTCGTCTCGGCCTTTTTTCAATTCGCAAACAGCAAGCTATGAACCTGCGCAAGAACACGGTGGTTTATCCGATCTTGGTGTCGCTGCAATACAACGCATAAATGATCTAGGCGGGATTGTCGATATCTCGCAAATGTCGATGGCTGCAAGTCTGCAAGCAATTTCATTATCCAGAGCGCCGGTGATAGCGAGCCACTCGAATGCACGCGCTATTACCAATGTCTCACGCAATCTCTCCGACTTAGAGATAGATAAGATAGCGGATGCTGGCGGTGTCATTCACGTGGCTGCGTTTGGCGCATATTTGGTCGACTTATCTGACGCTAAAACGCTTGCGCTGATCGTCAAAGTTCGTCTGCAGCACGGTTTGCCTGAAGCCTACTCTTACCCATACGAATTGTATTGGGAACTCTCTGACAGCGAAGCCAAGCTAGGATTCTTAACCGAGATGCGCGGCGTCATTGGGCCTGGTTCAATAGGCGACATGCTCGTCCATATTGACTATATCGTTGATCGAGCGGGTATTGACCACGTTGGCATTGGCAATGATTTTAATCACGGCAGCGGCATTCAAGACTTTGCCGATGCCGCTGATTCTAAAAATCTAACCGCAGCGCTGATTGAAGGCGGTTATTCGACTGCAGATATAGAGAAAATTTGGGGTGCAAATTTTCTAAGGGTGATGAAAAACGCAGAGCAACTGGCGAAGTGATTCAGCCCAGCAGTGTTGCGATTAGGGGCAGGCGCTGCCTGCCGATAAAAAGACTTTCATCTATTTTCACGACAATGCCAGGTAATGCTGGATGAGTAACATCGGACGGGTCTTGGCCAGTCAGAGTGATCTGTAATTTTTGTAATTCTTCGCGAACGGCCTCAGCGATTAGACTATTCGTTACATTTGCGCGGGCATATCGTTGCAGATCGGCTTGGTTATTTTGCGCCCTCAGCTGAGTGTGTCTTGAGGGCCTCGAGCGGCCTTTTTTTGACGACGTTAGTTTTGATGGCGCTGGAAAAAATCTTTGCTTTGAATAGCTACCCACTGAGCAGTTAAGTTATTTTGATCTAGCAGCGTTTTCAATGCAGAAATTGCCAGTAGACAATCGAGAGTATCTTCAATGTCAATGGTGATCTGCTGAGGGTTGCCCCGTCGCCTTGCATGCTCCATCAATGATTCATCGGGCAGTGTATAGGCAATGTTTTGATTGGTCACCAAGCTGCCAGCGAACACGCGGCTGATGTTCACGCCTGAAGTACATTTGCTCGTCGACTATGTAGGCGGACACCCCGTAAATACCTGCGTCAAAGGCATCATCCTCAATCTTCTGATTTATCGCAAAATCTTCGCGGTTTGCCCAATCTGAGAATTTGCTCCCTTCAGCACCTGCGTTGTCGAGTAGGCCTTCGATAAGTGAGATGTCATCAATATCCAGTTGCCGCTTCCAAAATGGCAGATAAACTAGGTCTATAAATTTGTCCAGAACTTGATTGTTGTACTGCTTAGCCCAGAGCATCGCAGTGGAAATGAGGTTAGTGTCCCAAATCTTCACAGTCCCTCGAATAGTCATGTTGCTCAAGCTTGCATAGCGTCTACAGTCGGCGTAGGCGTATTTCACCCCCGCCCGCTGTTCGGCCACATCGCCAGATTTAACTAAGTTAGCGCTGTCTAAGTGGCTGGGTATGTCCAGCTACTTAGACAGCCAATCAAATTTTAGTCCTAGTTCGAGTTCCAGTTCACGCGTGGGTTGCACTACTAGATAGGCGTACGGGCTCTTGATACCGATATACACGATAACCGGGCTGTCTGAAATCAAAGCGTCTAAAGCCATGCGAATTTACTCCATTAAGAGAACTCTGGTTAACTATGAATGATCAGATGTTCCCAAAGATAGTTTTGTGAGCGAAACAGCGCTGTTTAGGTATTCAGCCAGAAGCTGGCCATAACCATGCAAAGCGGCCTGCCATTAGGTCTGCGCATATTTGGCAGAATTTTCTGAGGCAACAGTGCAAATCAGCACCATAATTGGAAGTTAATGGGTTATGAACTATTTGTCACCAGTGAACTGTTGCCGGTAATATGGGAATTGGAGCCCTGAAACACTGGTTGTTCGTTTTTCAAATAACGTAACGAGATTAACTGACGCGCTAGTGTAGGCTCTCTCCGTGATGAGGGTCTCGCCACCGCCAGCGGTGTCTTCCCCCAACTTCGAAGCAAGATTCATTTCTTCTCCGAAGTACCCCTCTAGGGTTTCAGAGTACAGCATTGGACCATACCCAATACCAATGCATACCTCAAATGGCTCAATCTCTGTCAGCATCACATTATTTTCGAACACAGCTTCATGGCACATGACAGCAGTACGAATCGCCTCATCGGGATATTCGAATGCCGCAAATACGTTATCAGCTTCGAAATTAAAAGTGATCGGGTTATTAGCTTCAATAATCGGTTTAACCGCTCGCCGCATTAGCATGAGCCGAGAGAGGAAATGTAAGATACCATACTCTTCCGATACTCTTGAAAATCCAGATGAATCCAACACCATGACAGAAACAGTCTGGCCATATCGTTGCCAAACCTGCTCTTCACAATCGATGGGGTCGAGACCCTGCGCAATCGAGGATTCCAGGTGTTGGAATAGATTTTTATTATCAAGAGCCATTTTAACTTCTTCTGTAGTAAGTGTTAGTGAGAGCTCACGATCATCATTAGCATTGCCCTTGGACTGTTAAGACATACCTGTAGAACGTATTCCAGAGTTGAAGTGGCGTTTGAGCCCCAAACGACTAATGCAATCAAGTATACGGATTTACAATCTGTCGTAAATTCGAGGATATCAGGTGCTTTTGATAAAGTTTTTCGATGTATTGAATGACAATCACTGCGATGAGATAAGCCAAAACTCAATAAAATTGTTCAACAATCTATTCGAATTTGGCAGCCTACTGTATCAGACTTCGCTCCGAGAAGCAGCAATCGAAGTTTTAATGGGGGTGTTTATGAGGCGGACAGAATGGTTACAGGAACACAGACTTATCCAATTCAAAAAAGCCTTATGAAGGCTGGAAACACACACGACTTACCCAAGAAGATGCGGTTTGCTACCTTAATGTTTGCTCGCGCACATTTCGGCGATATATTGGCCGCTATGAGGATGAAGGGATGACCGGCTTAATCGATAAACGCATAGGCCAGGTATCTCAGCATCGAGCACCGGTAGATGAAGTAATGGCATTGGAGGCCCTTTACCGAGATCGCTACGACAGTTGGAACATCAAACACTTCCACGAGCGCTATCTAGAACATCACCATGGAACCCGCAGTTACCGCTGGGTTAAACAACAACTGCAAGCCTCAGGGTTAGCTAAGATAGGTAAACGCCGAGGGCCTCATCGCAAACGGCGGCAACGCAAACCCTTATCAGGCATGATGATTCATCAGGATGCGTCTACGCATGCCTGGGTGCCAGATCAGATGTGGGGTTTGATTATTACCATGGACGATGCGACGAGCGAAGTTTATTCAGCTTTCTTTGTTGAAGAAGAAGGTACTTGGAGTAGCTTACAGGGCGTCAGGGACACATTAGAGGCAAACGCCCTATTCAGCTGCTTCTACAGCCATAGAGGCTGCCATTATTGGCATACGCCAGAGGCTGGCGGTAAGGTTGATAAAGCCAATCCCACCCAGTTTGGCCAAGCAATGCAAGAGCTGGGTATCGGCATGATTGCTGCGTACTCGCCCGAAGTCAGAGGACGTAGTGAACGTATGTTTGGCACTTGGCAAGGTCGCCTACCGAATGAGTTGGCATTACACAAGATCACTGATATGAGTATCGCCAATCGATTCATTACGGATACGTTTTTAGTAGCAATGAACCGACGATTTACAGTAACGGCCTCAGAACAAGGGAGCGCGTTTGTGCCACTACTCAAAACCCGTCTTGATGATATTTTATGTTTGAAAGTGGCGCGTACTGTGGGCAATGACAATTGCGTTAAGTGTCGAGGCAAGGTCCTGCAAATACCCAAAACAACAGGGCGCAGCCATTACGCAAAAGCCAGCGTCTGGGCTCATGAATACCAGGACCAAAGAACCAGCGTCTATCACGGTCCAAGATTGTTAGGAACTTATGATGCAAGTGAGGATCTAGAGCAAGCGGAGGCCTTCAAAGAAGTGATAAAAATAAAAGAGGACAATTAACGTGAAAAAACGGTGCTTATTGAAAACTTGACGAACTGACTACTAATAACCAAAAGTTCTACACCTCAAGCTTTGTTAAGATGGCATCAATCATATATCTTAGTCAATTCGACCAAGGTTGGCCCATGCATATGCTGTACGGCACCTGTGCCCAGCCGTGGGCAAAAAACGAGGCCACAAATACATGCCTGAGAACGGTCATATAATCTGCTCCAGCAACCAGAGTGGTCGTGGCGAGATACCCAATAATAAGGAGCCAATGATAACCAACAATATTTTTTGACTAAGTAGCCCGCCCGTCGTCGGATACCATTCAGCAGAATGGTGATCATGGCAACCGGGCCTTCGGCGAATTCACCCTGAATGGTTTCTTCGCCCATCGCCCTCATATCAACACAAAAGGGCAGGGTGTAAAGCGCTGGCGATGACGCCCTTAGTATAGCGGATAAGTCGTCTTCACTAGCCGATTGCTTGCAAAGAGCTATCGAGCGCCCTTAATTGACCGAGTACCGATTCCTGTAAGAAATCTCGAACCACCCTAACTCGCGATGTGTTTCGCAAATCCGTATGGTATAGCAGCCAAACTTCGCTCTTGGCTATTGGCTCACTTATTCTTAGCAAGTCAGGCTCAGCTTCGCCAATTACGAACGGCAGGCTTGCAACCCCAACGCCTTGTCGAGCTAATGTAAGTTGCAGCATTACGTTGTCGAAGAAACCAACAACGTTTAAATGACCAAATCCATGCTCGCATTGCCACAATTCAGGATTTCCAAAGCCAATGCGCTGGGCTTGCGAATCAAGCTCTTGAGGCCGGTAGCGCGCTACGTAGTCTTTTTTGGCATAGGCCGCAATATACGCTGGGGCAAGCTTTCGGCCAATCAAGTCTTGCGGAGGGTCGTTGGTTACCCGTAATGCAATATCAGCCTCTCGCTTGCCTAAGTCTGCAATTGAGTAGCTAAGGTCGATTTCAAGTTGGATGTTTGGGAATCGTTTGTTGAACTCGCCTAAATCTGGAAACAGAGAAGGGTGTGCAAATACGTCTGGCATTGTCACTTTAACAATGCCTTCTAATGCGCTGTCTCTGCCGGTAACAGATCGGTCGATACTCTGCACACTCTCTTCAATGTCATGAACTCCCTGCAAAACATCTTCGCCTGCCAAGGTTAAACGAAAGCCGACTGCGCGCCGTTCAAATAGGCGAGCGCCTAGCTTGTCCTCCAGTCTATCCAGACGCCGCAAAACGGTTGAATGACTAACCTCCAATTTGTTGGCGGCAGCCCGGATTGATGGCGTACGTGACACCATTAAAAATATTCGATAATCATCCCAGTCCAGCATGGTCTGTTAATGCACCATTAATTAAGTTATTTATCACCATTATATCATCAGCAAACCAATATAGTTTGTTTAGACGTGCCTAAAACAGGTAACTAACCAAAGATTTGATGAGTTACAGGCATTAAACGTATGAGAATTACCTCGTAAGCAGTTGATCTAAAAAATTTACCGATATTGATTTTTCACTTAATCGTTATTATCCAACCCTGAAATACTAAGGAGTATTCGCCATGATTAAATATTTAACCCCAATCGCCGCCGCATTATTACTTACCGCTAACGTAGCAAGCGCTAATACCAGTAAAAATCAGGCTGTCACCGTCTGCAAAATCTACCTTAAAGCCAATGTTGATGGTTTTAAAAAGGCTAGGCTAGGTAAGGTTCGCAGCTCACGTGAGGAACACAAAATCACATTCGCAGTCTCTACCGACCAAGGCCGTGAAAGTACTACATGCGCAGTTAATAAGGATAATGGTTCGATTGTCATCCTAGATTAAACTGCTTGTACGCAAAGAAGTCTTACAAGTCTAAACTTGCTCCTCATTTGTAGCCTTGATTCGCCGCTTTCCTAGAGCACGTGGGAAAGCGGCTTTTTTATGCACGCAGCACTACTAAAAATATCGTTATGCCGGAGTAGTGATGTTAATTTAGTCCTGGATCTGCGATAGTTTCAAGCACACCGTCAAGAGAATTTTTGGATAGGATTTATGGAAACTGTAAGCATATTAGTAGATGTTCAAAATGTTTATTACACCACCAAACAGATTCACCGCCGTGGTTTTGACTATAACTACTTTTGGTCCAAAGCTACCGCAAATAGGCAGGTCTTGAATGCGGCCGCTTACTCGACTGAGCGCGGCGATGAAAAGCAAAAGCAATTCCAAAATATTCTTCGGGCAATTGGTTTTGAGGTGAAGTTAAAGCCGTTCATTCAAAGAGCTGACGGCTCAGCCAAGGGTGATTGGGATGTTGGGATAACCTTAGACGCGATGGACTACGCCGAATCTAGTGACGTGATTGTTCTGGTCTCAGGTGACGGTGACTTTAGTGTGCTGATCGACAGAATGAAAAGTAAATACGGCGTAAAAGTTGAAGTTTATGGTGTTGCGCAACTGACCGCCCGTTCACTAATGAGTGCGGCAACCCGCTTTATACCGATTGAGGACCGGTTTTTGATGTCCCGAGAGTAAGCAACGCAGGCAAGCAACAAAGGCCTAGTGTTCAAGCCATTGAATCATTGAACTGCCGATTAGCTAGCAGAAAATTAGTAGCTACCAGAAATATAGTTTTCCAATTGGTGAATAGTCGTCTCTTGCTCAGAGATGATTTGTTTAACCAAGTCGCCGATCGTGACGACCCCAATTAAGTGCCCTTTGTTCATGACAGGCAGATGACGAATGCGTTTGTCGGTCATTAGCTTCATGCAGTCATCAATTGTATTGCTTGGCTCGACATAAAGAACATTTTTAGTCATCAAGTCACCTACCTCAGTGTCTTTCGAAAACTTTCCTTTCAAGATTAACTTTCGCGCGTAGTCGCGTTCGGTAAATATTCCAACCAGTTTCTCGTTTTTTACTATCAGTAAGCCACTGACGTTTTTATCCGCCATCAGTTCGAGTGCTTCGAATACACTATCGTTTGGGGCCAACGACCATATTTCTTTGGTTTTGATTGAAAGAAGCTTGTCAACGGTCGTCATAAATCACCTTTAGCGTAATTGTTTTTAAGGAAATGCTCATTAGGCTGCTCCTTTAAAATAGGCTAGAAGGCGTATTTATACAAATTAATTGTGACTAAAGTGTAAAGGTGGATTGGCCGATGAAGACATTTGAGTGTCGGGGAATAAGGAGTCTGTACGTAATACGTGTAATTTGTTGTCACTTTTCCCGGATACACATTTAGGCGACTGGCTCTTGTTTGCCCTTTATAGTCAGTCAAATTGAGTGTTTGACGGTAGAGTGGTTTTAACTGGGCGCTTACCATCCTAATGATGCGTTGCGAGATTATAATACCTAGCATCACGAAGTTGCACCTCACCTATCTGGGTGGTTTTTACAAGGAGGTAGATGACTTGGCGCTTACATTGAACCAACCCTGTGCCTACTTTTTACACGTATCATGTACTGACCCCTTAAGGAACTGCAAACGGCAGAAAGTTGCTTAGCCGCCATTGGTTAGGAACCCTTAGACCCCAATTATTTGAGTCCTCCGACTCTCACAGTTAATCTAGTCAAAGTGCGAATATTGCCGCCATATGAGCGGCGTTGTTTTTCAATGGTGCGGTTAAATTCAAATGGATTACCCCACCATATTTTTTTGACAAAACAGTTTTAGAGCAACGGCCACTCTCAGACTGAATAGTGAAACTATTATTTAAAAAGGTTAATTTTACAGTGCCATGAATCCCCGAATGACAAAGCTCGGCTTTTAAGGTTTTGGTGATATTTCTAGCTGTACTGCTAATGCTGTCGTAAATTTGTTTGGTTGAAGAATAAAGATGAACAGAGGCATTCACTTTGTCGTAAAAATCTAAGTCACCAACGTTGTAACCGCCATGGTGTTGCATGTGGACAACATCAGCTTTAAGGTCTAAATGACTTGGCAGTCTAATTGCCAATGTTTCCTCCATATCGCCAGTAAACAGCGTTCGCACCCCTCTCGATGTTAGTGTTAAAACCAGACTATAGTCATTGACTATTATTCGTCCACCGTTAAAGTTATCCTCTTTCTCGGCATAAATAACATCAAATTGACTATCTCCATGACCAACAACATCACCCCGACTCAATGCTATTATTTTAGTTCCCGTACTTTTCAATCTTTCTAGTATTGGGTAATAAGGAATACGTTTATAACTTGTTGGGCTAAAAGGTATGCCCTTTTTTATCATTTCTGAAACGGGATACGGAATATAATTCCAATCAGACACATGCAATGGTATTGGATTATGATACAACTCTAGTATTTCTATACCAGCTTCTCTTAGTGCGTCCAGCCCTCCAGTATGATCATCGTGTGGGTGTGTTATAAATAATTTGTCCACCTTGTCGATGCCAAGCTTTTTCATAAAAGGTATTAGAATGTTCTTAGCACTTTTATAATTTGCGACATCAACCATTGCAACTTCGCCACGATCTAAATATAAGTAAGCATCACCATGTTTATGTCCTACTGCGTTTACATTAACCATATACAACACAGGATTGGCCGCAGCCGTTACCACGTAGATCGCCGCTAGGAAGGCCGCTAGGAAGGCCGCTATAAGTACTTTAATGCCCATTATCTTATACGTTTTCATTTCATTTATCTTAGTCTCTTGTTAAGTGAATTACTCAATTTGAGCACTAAATATCTGTTTTATTTCAGACAACCGAATGGCCGAATTGAGTACAGACTGTGTGAAAACGCCCGTACGGTTTATAATAGGCTATAACTTCATTGGAGCCATGCATGAGTCGATTCATCTAAGGCGATAACCGCCACCAGTGTACTTTGCTGCCAGAGCTATTAGATGATTATATTGCAGTAGATAACCCGGTCAGGGTTGTCGAAGCTTTTGTCGATGAGTTGAATCTCTTCGAGCTAGGCTTCACCAAAGTGCAGCCCAAGTTAACTGGTCGCCCGGCTTACCATCCATCTACTTTGTTAAAGATTTACATCTACGGATATTTGAACCGGGTGCAATCGAGCCGACGATTGGAGCGTGAGACACAACGCAATGTGGAATTAATGTGGCTGACTGGCCGCTTATCACCTGACTTCAAAACCATCGCCGATTTTCGCAAAGACAATGGTGATGCAATCAAAGCTGTTTGCCGTCAGTTCGTGATGATATGTCGGAATATTAATTTATTTGCTGAGTCTATGGTC